>DASRLG010000053.1:0-2541 GCA_035648575.1 Candidatus Dormiibacterota bacterium | reverse complement strand
GCTTAGGGCAATGTCATGTATAGCCGGGTGTCGGCGACAGTTTCGCCGTTGGGCAGCGGGCGTTGGTCGGATTTCTCGGCCACTTGGACGGCACCGAGTTTTTGGTAGATATGGACGGCTGCACCATTGGAAGCCCAGGTTTCCAGCCACATGTTTTTAGCCCCATATAAGGCGGTCGCGGCCAATACGATCATCTGCGCGAAAGGCGTCGCCAAGCCTTGCCCCTGGCCGGCTTCACCAACCCGCAACGCGAAAGTGGACTCGCCGCCTGGCACATGCTTGGTAGTAGCTTCCCCGGCCCAGCCATAACCAGCCAGTTGCAGGTCGCCCCTATCCGTCCGCTTAAGCAGCAAGAACATCGTGCGGCCC
Source organism: Candidatus Dormiibacterota bacterium (assembly GCA_035648575.1). Taxonomy (GTDB): domain Bacteria; phylum Patescibacteriota; class Saccharimonadia; order Saccharimonadales; family UBA4665; genus DASRLG01. The sequence continues at coordinate 2,172 of DASRLG010000053.1, read as the reverse complement.
TTTGATAACCACTGTTCCGTAGAGACTAGATCCACGAACCGTTCACCGGAATCACGGGGACAATATTCCCTGATGCTGGGTTCCCTGGCCATAGCGATTATGGCCTTGGCGAACTCTTGTGTTAGGCCGTAATGGATTTCATAACCCTTGGCGGCCAACTCTCCCAGAGTCTCGGTTCCAGCTTGGCCTAAGCGGTCGGCTGGCAGCGCGTGCGTATCAGTATCTAAACTGTCAGCGAACGGCATCATGAAGATTTGCTCCCTAATAACTCCTGTAGCCTCTCAGCTATTTGCTGGGCCGTTTTCTGCGCGTCCGGCGCTTCGACCATGACGCGGGCCAGTGGTTCGGTGCCGGAGGGACGTATCAACAGGCGTCCGGCAGCGCCCAAAGCCTCGGTCTGTTCCTGAAGGAAAGCCTTTACTTCCGGCCGCTCCAGTTGGCTATTGTCCTCCAACGGGATATTGACTAAGGCTTGAGGCACCATTTTGATCTCGTCACGCCATTCGGCTAAACTTTTACCCGAATTAGCCACGGCCAACAAGGTTTGGACAGCCGCCAACAGGCCGTCACCAGTTTTTAATAATTCGGGGAAAATAATATGACCTGACTGCTCCCCCCCTAAACGGAAACCGGTTTGTTCCAGGTCTTCGAGAACATAGCGGTCACCGACCTTGGCGCGGTCAAATTTAATACCCTGTCCCTTGAACGCCAGATCCAGGCCCAAATTAGCCATAACCGTTCCGACGACGCCGTCCAACTTGTTGCTGACTGCCAATATATATAACAAATGGTCGCCGGTCAGCTGACGCCCTTGTTCGTCAACCAGCATCACCCGATCAGCATCACCGTCCAGAGCAATACCCGCCGCCAGCTTATTACTAACCACAGTTTCAGCCAAGGCTTTGGTATCGGTCGCGCCGCAGCCGGCATTAATATTCTTGCCATCAGGCTTATCAAACAGGGCGGTAACTTGGGCCCCAAGCCGATTAAATACCCGCTCGGCAAGACCGCTGGCCGCCCCGTTGGCGCTATCAACCGCCAGATGTAAACCGTCTAGTTTCAAACCGCCCGCGCTGCTCACCAGAAAGTCCTCGTAAGCTTGAGCCAGCGTGCTATTTTCGGTCGCTGTACCGGAGCTTCGGGCCTCAATCGTACTTTTGATCAGACTATTAAGTTCGGTTTCGATGGCGTCAGTCAATTTATCACCGTTACCGTCGAACACTTTGATGCCATTGTATTCATACTTATTATGGCTGGCCGTTACCATCACTCCGGCTACGAATTCCCCGTCTTCGCGTGCCAGATAAGCCAAGCCGGGTGTCGGTATAACACCAACCGTCGTCACGTTAACACCGACGGTCGTCAGGCCAAGTATCAACGAGGCAACCAGTTCCGCTGAAGATTCGCGTGGGTCGCTGGCGATCAGGATGCGCTGCCCCGCCTCGGCAAAATACATGCCGACAGCCCGGCCGATCTGTTCCGCGCCAGCCTGGTCTAAGGGGTACTGGCCCACCAAACCACGCACGCCATCAGTTCCGAAAAGGTCTCTGCCCATAGCAACAAGTATACAGTCGCCGCGCGGAGGTTTACAATATAAGTAGTTAAAGAGGAGGGTTTAGATATGTTCACACTACCAGGTTTACCGTACGGTTATGACGCGCTTGGCAAATACATCAGCAAAGACATCATGGAACTGCACCACAGCAAGCACCACCAGACTTATGTCGACAAACTCAACGCCGCGCTGGAAAAAGCCCCCGACCTGCAAAACAAATCAATCGAAGAACTGATCAGCAGCCTCGATTCCGTACCGGAAGAGATCCGCACGGCCGTCCGCAACCACGGCGGCGGCCATTATAACCACACTCATTTCTGGAAATGGATGTCGCCTGATGGCGGCAGTGAACCGACCGGCCAACTGGCCGACGCCCTCAAGGCCAAATATGGTGATTTCCAGGGCTTCATGGACACTTTCGGCGACAAAGCGCTCGGCGTCTTCGGCAGCGGCTGGGCCTGGCTGCAGCCCGACCTGTCCATCGTCACGACACCCAACCAGGACTCTCCACTCAACGGCGGCGGCCCGGAACCGATCCTCGGCCTCGACGTCTGGGAACACGCCTATTACCTCGATTACACCTACAAACGCGCCGACTACATCAAAGCCTGGTGGCA
>DASRLG010000052.1:0-8274 GCA_035648575.1 Candidatus Dormiibacterota bacterium | reverse complement strand
GAACTCCGATTGCCAGGATGAAAACCTGGTGTCCTAACCATTAGACGACGGGACCTTAAAGGCCTCTATTTACTGCCGCCGATTTAGCAATACGTAAATGGCCTCAGCTCGAAATAGCATACCATAACAGAGGGAGAATAGGAATCCTGGGCGGAAATATACGGCTGGTTAGGCCAAATTATTCCATTGAGGCAATCCGGCTGGCAAGCGACCCATTATCGTACCCATGTTGTAGGACACATGTCCAGGGTTCGTATTGCCGCCGGGCGCGCCAAGCCTCTGCATCAGGTTCGAAAAGTTCAGGCCTACCGCCATTTCCGACCCGTCCGTCAAATTGGAATATAAGCTATAATCGATCGGTTTATCATTACCCCTGCCGCCCTGGGCCCAGCCGGTTTCAGTATAAGGAAAAGCATCGTGCATGTAACAAAGGGCTGTTTTACCGGCAAAAACCCTCTTCCCTATGTACAAAGCCGGATTGGGGCTACAGTTCTCCGATACATAAACGCTTTTGCCGCGAGCGGGGCCATCAGATAAGCGGTAGACAACCACATTGCCACCTTCATTAGCCCAATAGGAGGAACTCGTAGTAACATCGGTTACTCTGCTGTCCCCAATAGGATAAACCGCCCCTGTGCCGCTTTCGTCTTCACCCTGGTCAATGCGCCTCGCGAAAAAAGTGCGGTTCTGCACTTCAACCCTGAAAGGGTCCTTGTAGTATGATTTGATGCCGCCTGTATGGCTGTGGTGTTCAGGTTTGGGAGGCGTAGTAGCTGGCGCCGGAGTAGGAGTAGTGGTGCCAGTGTTGGGATCTGGTTGGTCGGGTCCGCAGACAGTCGTCGTGGACTCTACGGTGGTAGTAGTTACACAATTATCGGCAACGGCCGCGGAAGGAGCTTCCAAGGCATGCACGCCGAATGAAGCTATGGCAGTAGCGCCAAAGGTAAGAACCCTGTTTTGTAACCCAAGTACTTCCAAAGGGTTGATCTGCGCTATTCTTTGCACTGTCTCTTGAAATTGCATTTTACCTCTCTAACTAGTACTATTATACTACTTGTGCTTAGAAAAGTCAATCCCTCTCACGACAAAATGAAAATCCCCGCCGCCATAAGCGAAGGGGATTCCCGAAGATTAAGTTTTTGTTTTTAGCTAGAGCGGTCAGTCAGTGCTCTTGTAACTGTTGGTAACCTTAGCATAAACTGTGAGTTTACGCTAGTGTTTATCCACAGCTTACTGACGGCTCAGGCGTCGTGTAAGCATCCGGCGGTAAATTACCGTACCGGCGGCCGTAGCGGCTGCGAACAGACCTACGACACTGCCAGGACCGGTGTTAACCAGAGCTGCAGGAGTAGCCGAAGGCGTTGAAGGCGGAGTCGACGGCGGAGGCGTTACTTTCGGCGGCGTGGTGCTGCTGAAAGTAACCTGCTTCTGACACTGCAAGCCCGTAGCAGTTACGTCCTCACCACCTACTGTAAAGTGGGCAGTCGCGGTAATGGTGTAAGTACCGTCGGCACCATACTGGTGGGCCTGACCTACGACATTGTTAGTAGTCAGCGGGGTAGTATTATCACCCCAGTTGATTACCGCATCCTTAAAGGTAGCGCCGTTAGTCGCAGTAGTAGAGAAAGCGCTAACCTTTACCTTTCGGTCAACATCGGCCGCTATGTTAAGAGCGTCACAGGTGTAGGTAGGAGACGGGGTCGGGATGTTCGGCATACTGACCTTAACATTCATTGTTACCAGGGCGGCGTAGTTGAAGCAGCCGTGCCAGTCGCCGAAATTCGCGTTCAAAACATTTGCACTTGCGAAAGAGGCAGTTGGCAGAGTTCGAGTTACGTAATCACCGGCGCCATTCGGGCGGTAGGTAATCTGGACTGGAGCGCTTTCATCAAATGCCAGGGTAAAAGGGCTGGCACCGGTAAAGTCTACGGTGTCACTTACGGTACCGGGGTTGGCGTTATCAGCGCTAATGTCAGCAGCTGCGACGTTAGCGGTCTTTGCGCTAGTCGGTAATTGTACCTGCATAGCGGTGTTCGTCGCAGTAGCGGCAGCAAAACCGATAGCATTCGGGTTGGCATTGTTGTGGATGTACACCCTTAGAACCAGTTCTTGGCCGTCATGCACGCCTATGCTGTCTTGGTAGCCGCCAGGGCCGGTAACACCAGCATCTTTGCCATCGAAGAAGGCGCGTTCATCGCCATAGTTAGGCGCGTTGGTAAATGAGTTAAACGTCACGTAGTTGGCACCAGGACAGTTATCAGGAGTTATACACTGAAATGTCTGGCGATCCGACGGAGCAAATCCGGCGAATACTGCTGCTGGCAGTCCGATTAGAACAGCAGCTGCGAGCATAGTCGCGAGAGCTATCTTGGGTCGTAATTTGATGCGCATGTTCATAGTCCTTTCTTAATTACTTTAACCGTTAACCAAAGGTGTGGCAGAACCAACACAGTAACCAAACTGATCGTGAATACCGTACATGATGTCACCCTGAGTGGTAGCGTTCATGTCGCCATCAGTAGTGTCAGCAGGGTCGATACAGGTTTCACCTGAACCGCCAGGGTTACCTGGCTGGCCGCCAGCTCCTGGACCGCCAGGTTGGCCTGGAGTACCGGTACCAGGGCCTTGAGTACCATCCTTAGGGATGACACATTCTTCGGTACCATTTACGTTCTCAAGGTTGGTGCCCGGAGCACACACAGCAGGGGGCGTAGTAGGAGTCGGAGGAGTAGGAGGTAATTCTGCGTCCTTGAAGACAAACTTATCGCCATCCTTGGAAACTACCATGGTTTGGGTCGCAGGAGATAACATACTCCACTGCTCATTACCAAGCGTTGACAACTCTGTGACGGTCACGTTGCTGCCGACATTACACTTCAAAAGGGGCTGCGGAGACTGGTTATAGGTAACCGTGGTGTCAACCGTATCCTTGCCATCCTTACACTTAGCTTCAAAACGGAACGTACCAGTAGGGGTAATAGCGTCTCCCTTATTGTCGACTAACTGTTTACCAGTATCATCCAAGGCAATTTTGAAGACTTCAACTGGGGCTGTTTTAGGTTTAGGGTGCTTGAGCGTAACGTAACTGCGACTGAGCAACAGGCCGTTATTACAAGGGCCAGCGACGGCGTCTTTAATAGTTTCTTTAACTCTTTTGTGGCCTTGCGTATAGGTTCGGGTAGCAGTTACACAAAAACCCGGTACGCCATTAGGATCGCTTGGATCACCAAGAACTACGTTCTTCTTCAAATCCATGTTCGCGGATACCATGCTTTCCATAATTTTGCCCGCAGGAATAGTACAACTATGAAGGCCGCCGGCACTTACGGCTTTTTCGACTGCCGTTCTTTCGGCTTGGTTAAGACCTTCGCGCTTTAATGTGGCGTGTCCCTCGGATGATTCCAGGAATTTCTTGGCCGCGCCAACGCTGTGGACACCGCCAGGTACTAATGGAGCACCACCTACGTGGTCCCAGTTAAAGACATCAGCCGCGGTAGCACCGGAACTAGCCTGTGCGTCTGCAGTGCCAATACCTACGAATCCGTCGACAGCACCAATACCGGCTGTTCCTGCTGCCATTCCGATTAGAAATTTAGCCGGACGGCTGGTTAGGATGCTATTAATAAATGTACCTTTGGCTGCTTCTTGGCCGCCTAAGATATGTTCTTCGCCAGTCATTGCTGGCATAGCTAGTGCTTCTGCTCCCATAGTAATCGTTCTCCTGTTCTGCGCCAGTTCTGGCGCTTACTGTTCCCACACCCCTTGGAGCCTTGACAGACTGCCAAATGTGTTATGACAACAATATATCACAAGCACTATGTTATGTCAAGTATATTGTGTACTTAGCATACCACAAGCGTTTTGGAGAAGGTGTTTAATTTTTTACAGGGTGCTCTACAGGGGTGGAGACAGGCGCTTTAGCGGGTGCCTCGGTACTATCAGGCGGAACAGTGTGTTTGGCTTTGCTGAAGATGAAGCCGAAGATGCTGCCTTTGCTCTCTTTGCTCTCGAAGATTAGGGAGCCGCCTTGGGCTATGATGACCTTCTTGGCCATGAACAGGCCCAGGCCGGTGCCGTCGGGGCGAGCTTTGCGGGCATTGGCTGCCCTATAGAACTTAGTAAACAGATGGGCGCGCTCACTGGCTGGCACGCCGATACCGTTGTCTTCGACCCGGAATTCCACCGTAGTCGGGTTATTTAACAGATGAACGGTGATGGTGCCGCCTTTTGGCGTGTAGTGCAGCGCGTTATCGAGGAAGTTCATGATAACCTGGCGGGTTTTAACGTCATCCAGCATCAGGTCGGGGAAGTTCTTGGGCTGCTTATAAATCAGCTCCTGCGAGTGAACTTTGGCAATTTCCTTAAGCTGGTCGACTTCTTCGCAGATCATCTGGGCCAGATCGACTTTGGCCGTATCAATGACGAACTTGCCAGTCCGCAGGCGTGACACGTTTAACAGATCGGCGATCAGGTAAACCATCCGTTGGGAGCTGAAAAAGGCCTGGTTCAACATCTGGCTCTGCATAGGTGTTATTTTGCCGGCGTCGCCTTCTTTGATCATGCTGATATAGCCCTTGACGCTGGTCAACGGCGTACGCAGCTGGTGGCTGGCCATACTGATGAAGTCATCCTTGGCTTCGTCTAGTGCCAACAGTTTGGCGTTCGACTCCTTGATTTGCCTCAAAACGTGCTGGTTTTCTTCGAACAGCAGCTTGTTATCGAGTGCCACGCCAACGCTTTCGCTCAGACGGTCCAACAGAGCAGTATCAGACTGGCTGAGCTGTTGCGTCGGTGTTAGATAGCCGACAACCAGGAGACCGACTATCTGGCGGCGGGCTAGCAGTTTGACGACATATAGAGACCTGAGGTTGATGCGCCGTTTGGCCCGCTTGATGTCCTCGACGGGGCAGTTCAAGAAGTCGGCCATAGCCTCCTCCGGCAGGTCGTCCAGCGAGACCAGCTTGCTGTCCTCGATCTGTCCGAACCAGGGGTGGGTCAGTTTGATATGTATGGGCTTGCTGAAGCCGAGCGTCATTACCGACTTCTGTTCCGGCTTGCCGGCCGTGCTCCAGCCGTTCAGCACCAGTTCCTGCCGGCTATGGGTCGAACGGGTCAATAGGCCGACGAAAGGATAATCTGTTACCTGGACTATGGCCTCTGTTATATGGTCACTGACCATCTTGAGCGTGGCATGTGATTCCAGAACCAGGGCGTCGATGGTTCTCAACAAGGACAGGGTCTTATTGGTCTCGGCCAGCTCCTTGTTGCGTTTGTACATTTCACCGGTGATATGCTCGATATCACGTTCCAGCTGCCGGTGTTTCTGGAAAGGCAGGCGGGCGGGCTTGCCGACCGGTTTACCTGTTTCTTTATCAGTTAGCGCCTCAGTTTCGGCGTTTTCTGGCATACACCCACCTACTTCTTAAGAGTTATTTTAGCGCCTTGGGCAGCTGGCCAGCCGGAACTTGGCTAATCAGTGAGGCGGCCGCTTCTTTGGAGACTTCGACGGAGATATTACCGAATAACTCCTTATAGACTTCGACCAGGTCGTCAATTACCACTGGCTCATCGCCGTCGATGTCGATTTTCTGGTTATCCCAATCCACCTTCAAATGCGGTACCCGTTGCGCCTGTTCAATCGCTACCGGGCCGATAATCGCTTCCTGGCTCTTGATGATTTTGACCACGATCTGCTCGAAGACGTCCATAACGCTTAGCTACTCCTTCTGTTTCTCAACATTAGGCTTAGTAGCAAAAGCCAGTATGCCGTAAGTCATCAGGAACAGGCCGGTGGTTAATACCAGATCACCCCAGTCAGCATTGTAATAAGTGCCCTTGGTCGTAGCGTAGGAAAATATCGAGTCACCGCAATACATGACCGCCAGGCCGGCCAGTATAAAGCTGGCCGCACGCCGGTACATACCGCCGAAATACTTATAGGACAAGCCGTAAACTATGGCCGCGAACGTCAGCGCCAGGAAGTCGCCGAACGGATAGGCGATATCGAGTATTGTCTTGGTGATAGTCTCGCCCTTGGGCACCAATATGCCACCACGCGCGACATGTATCTGGAGATAGTACGAGGGTATGAGCAGTATGACAGGGGCCAAAATCACCAGCAGCTTAGCCAGATGGGACTTCTTGAGGGCAAACAGCGCCCCAGTAGCGACAGATAGAAACGCCGTCCCCAGAATCCAGAAGAAAATACTCGGCGCGAAACCGATATCGGCCAAAGACGGGTAAGGTGCCGGCACGTGTTTGAAGAAATTGTAGTAAGACCAGATGTTTTCGCCGAAACCCCAGAGAAACAGCCCCAGCGAAACGAAGAAAACCGCCTTGCCTAGGGTACTCTTGAGGCCGCCCCAGATATGGGCCCTAAACATACCGGCCAAACCGCCGAAGAAAGGTATCAGTCCGAACAGGAAGGAATACCAGTAATTGGGGTCGCCGGCGTTGTGGTGCGAGACGAACAAGTACACCCAGAAGACGACCATAATCCCGAAGTAAGTGGCGATCAGTTTCTGGTAGATATTGTTATTTTTCAGCATTCCAGCCTCTTACATTTATCCTTAACATAAGCTTTTCTGGCATAGTTGTCAACCAATGTACAGGGACGGCGCCGGGAAACCGTTGAAACGGGTGGCCAAGGCGATCGTGTAGGCTCCAGCATGTTCAAAAACCAGTTTATCGCCGACGTCTATATATGATGGCAACACCACGTCGCGGGCAATAATATCCAAGCTATCGCCGGTAGGGCCGGCCAGGGTGAAGGATAGGCTGTCGGTCGGTTCGGTCGGCGGATTCAAGGGGTGGACGGGATATCTGGTAGCACCCTGGTGAATCATCGCCTCGTAGAGAGCATTGTAGATACCGGCGTCCAGGCAAAGCCAGGGTTTGTCGGCCCGGTCATTCCTGGCGATAACCTGGGTCACCAGCACCGTCGAAGTAGCGACTATGCCGCGGCCCGGTTCCATAATGATCCTCGGTATATAAGGTAGGGTGTGCAAAGCGTTATGAGTATTAATCACTATTTCGCGCAGTTCCGGGGCATCCTGGTGATTGTCATAGTGGACCGGGAAGCCGCCGCCGATATTCAGGACCTCCAGGGTAATACCCTCTTGCAGCAACTCCTCGATGACAGGTTTAACTGTCAGTACGCCCTTGGCCCACATATTGGCGTGGGCCGCCTGAGAGCCGACGTAGAAGCTTATGCCGTAGGTTTTCAGGCCCAGATGACGGGCGTATAGGATCAGGTCTTTGACGGTGTTAACAGGGGCGCCAAACCGTTCGGACATGACGAAGACGCTACCGCCATCATCTACGATGGTGCGGATGAAGACCTTGGCGCCCGGAGCGTTGTCGGCGATTTTCTTAATCTCTTCCTTGGAATCGGCGGCGAAACGCTTCACTCCCGCCTGGTAAGCTAACTTGATATGCTCTGCCGGCTTTATAGAGGTACCATAGACTATATTGCTGGCTTCAACGCCCAGATCGATCAAAATCTCTATTTCGTACGCTGAGGCAGCCTCGAAACCACAGCCTAGGCTATTGAGGTAGGCCAGTATCTTAGGGTCGGAATTAGCCTTCAGGGCATAGTAAATTTCCACGTCGTCGAACAGGTGCGTGAAGGTATGATAGTTTTTCTTGAGGATGTCGCGACTGGTGTAGAAAAAGGGCGTGGCGTAATTAACCAGGCGCGCTTGTTCCAGAATGTTGGCGTATTCGGCAGTTATTAGGGACATATTTTTGTTTTGTTGTCAGAGTTCTTTATAACTTTAGCAAAGCGTTATCCATATGCCAAATTGATTTAGCTCAACGTTATAAGCACGACACCGCACAGGATAGTAAGGGCCGCAGCTAGCTGGAAAGGTTTTATCTTTTCTTTCAGGAATAGGTACGCCAGAAGCATTGTCGGCAAAGAGAAAGTAGCACTCAGGACAACAATGACGCTAGGATACCGGCTATGGCTAAAACCATAGGACACGAAACTGTAGGCCGCCACGTCGAAAACTCCGATACAGACCAGGAATTTCCATAAGCCAGTATCTTTGAATCGCAGCGATGTGCGCTTGGCCGCGGCATAAGCACCCAGCGTCAATACCGCGATTGAACGAATAATCAACAGGTAAAACAGCCACTGTTTACCGTTCAAGAATTTGTCCAGGTATAGCAGCCAGAACGAATAGCCGATCATCGCCATAATTACTTCGGTCAAGCCCTCTAGACGGAAAGCGTGTTTACGTAATGACCCCCTAAGATCTTGCGGATCGGTAC
>DASRLG010000051.1:0-2590 GCA_035648575.1 Candidatus Dormiibacterota bacterium | reverse complement strand
CTGGCTGCTCGAGAACAAAGCCAGAAAGTCCTGGACACCTCCGGCGACGTCGTCGAAAGCAATATGAAAGCCGTCAAGGAAGTACCTTTCGTCCAGGGCCTAAGCCAGGACAAGGCCAAGAAGATCACTTCCCTGCTGCGCGACAAGTTTCCCAAGGTCAAAACCCAAATCCAGGGCGATGCTGTCCGGATCACCAGCGCTAAAAAAGATGAATTGCAAGCCGTAATGCAGCTTCTCCGCGCCCAGGACTTCGACTTCCCCCTCAGTTTCAACAATTTCAGGTAGTCAGCATCAGGCGGAATTCAGCCGCTTCATCACATACCATAACGCTTACGTCTATCTCTCTGCTGCTGGAATCAGTGTCAAAACGGTGCCAAACCGGCCCTCTGTTATTGGCTAGGGCAAAGACTACATGATCACCAGACCCAAGCAAGGTGGTATGAAGTGTGGGCAAGATGATTTCCGGATCAGTTCTGTCTTGCACCAGATGTCCACCAAGCAGCTTCGCCTGAGCTTTATGTTCTTCGGAGTGCCGATCATGACGAAGGACACGCTCCACGCCTTTGCCTGACTCGGCTATTACGACTTTGCCGCCGCCTGAAACCGTAGTGTGCAGGGCAATTTCACTGACTGGTTGCGCGACTTCTAGATCAATATGCAAATTACCAAGCCCCAAATCAGGGCGTTCTATTGCTCCTGAAAGGTGATATCCCATTTCAAAAACGCGGCCTAATGTCGTTAAGCTGTTTTGAACTGCTGCAACCAATACACGGTTATTGACAGGACTGCCGTCTAAACCGCTGCTGCGTATAGTAAAACCCGGCAGCTCATTGACCATGATTCTTGACAGAGCGTCTTGGAGAGCTTCACTATTATCAACCTCAGGAAGTTCAACCTCACTAGTAGGCACCAGTGCGCTAAGCGGCGAACTATAGATATCCACAGCACTCATAATCAAGTTAGACTATACAATTTGTTATGTAGTATGTCAAATCCCTGAAAGCCGTGACTGTCATATATACTAAGCTTATGCAGGATAATCCTGATTTGCTAGCACAGACCAAGGCCGTGCTCGAAATGAACGACCGCGGCAATTACACGCAACCGGCGCACGGGCTTTATCCGCACCAGTGGCTGTGGGATAGTTGCTTCATCGCTATCGGCCTCCGCCATCTTGACGTCGAACGGGCCAAAACGGAGTTACTCAGCCTGCTGCGCGGGCAGTGGCATAACGGCATGCTGCCGAATATAGTTTTTCGAGATGACCCGATATATAGGACTGACCGCAACATCTGGCGCAGTTGGCTAAGCCCATTGGCACCCAATGATGTTATGACGACCGGTATCACCCAGCCGCCAGTTCTGGCCGAAGCCGTCGTACAGGTCGGCAAGAAGCTGGCCTGGCCGGAGCGGCGGCAATGGTATCGCATGGTTTACCCGGCGCTGCTGGCTTACCATCAATGGCTATATAACGAACGCGACCCGCACGGCGAGGGCCTGGTGCTACTAGTTCACCCCTGGGAAACCGGCCTCGACAACACGCCGCCGTGGATGGCCGAAATGCATGAACACCTGCTGCCACTATGGATCCGGGTGATTGAAAAAACCGGCCTCGACCATGTGATTAACCTCTTCCGCCGCGATGCCCGTTCGGTGCCGCTGGACCAACGTTTTTCGACTATCGAATCACTGGCGTTGCTGGATATTCAGCGCCGGTTGCGGCGCAAAGCCTACGATATCAACAAAATCCTCGACCACTCGCTCTTTGCCATCGAAGATTTAACGTTTAACAGCATCCTGATCCGGGCTAATTCCCACCTTCGTGAGATTGCTAAAGGCCTGCGAGAGGAACTGCCCGAAGAGCTGGCGGCCAGTATGACAAAGACTGAAAAGGCTTTCGAGGCCCTGTGGGATCCTTACTCCGGACAATATTATTCGCGCGATTTCATAACCCACCGGCTGCTGAAAACCCCAAGCATCGCCACGTTATTGCCGCTGTACGCCGGTTCGATTACCAAAGAGCGGGCCGGGCAACTGGTGCGTTTGCTGGAAAACGACCATGCTTTCGGACCGGCCTACCCGGTACCGAGCGTACCGCTCAATTCTTTCTGGTTCCATTCCAAACTGTATTGGCAAGGACCGTCCTGGGTCAACATGAACTGGCTGATAATCGACGGCTTGAAACGCTACGGTTTCCACGACCATGCCGCCGCCCTGCGTGAAACCACGCTCGAAATGGTCGGCAAATCAGGCTCCTCCGAATATTTCGATCCGTTGACCGGCGAAGCGGCCGGCGCCGATAACTTCTCCTGGACGGCCGCCCTGGCCATCGACCTGCTGAAGACTCCTAAATAAAGCCATGCCCTACTCCCCCGCCCACAGCCACTACCATCTCAGCCGCATGCGGGAAATGGGCCGGATATACTGGTGCCATAGTCTCGGCGCTTCGGGAGTTTCGCTGGTAGCCATCTTCATCCCGATCTTCCTGCTGAAAACCGGCTACTCTCTGCACAATGTGTTTATCTATCTCTTGCTGCAGCAGGCTTTCGCGGCGGTGCTGCAATATCCCGCCGCCCGGTTATTCAAATAT
>DASRLG010000050.1:0-8743 GCA_035648575.1 Candidatus Dormiibacterota bacterium | reverse complement strand
GGTTGAAGCCAATTACGCGAGGTCTTACGGCCAGCATGATTTCGTAGCTACGGACGGTGAGGTTGTATCAGTGGTTTCCGAGCCTACATGGGAGAGCTTTTACAGGCGACTTGAGTCAAGCGAGCGGTTGGGCGATTTCGTACTTAGCCCGGAGCGTATAACTTTTCCGATTGGATTGAAAGACATTCCGGACTGCCAGGCCGATATCGAGAAGCGCGTTGCCGATGTCCAGGAGCTGTCGCTTGAGCGGCCGGATACGACAATCGTTCTAGGAACCCCGACGTTTAATAATCCGACGGGCCGTCCGGCTAACTCCTTGGTGTTTATAACTGCCGGGGAAATTGCCGCCCAAACCAACAAAGGGTTCTCGACTTACCCGGCCGAAGAACGGGTTTTCACGCTTCGGCAGGCTATGGCTTCGAGGACTACCGCCCAAGCGTTCGCCGGCATGGTCTGCTCCGATATACTGGACGAAGGAACGGGCAACGGATACGAAGTTAATGGTGAGCGGGATTCTGTCCAAAGGATTACCGCGGACACGAGGACAGTTTTGCTAAGCGCCTGTTGGGCGATTCCTTTAGTTGGAGTTCCGGAGGCAGTTATGTCTTCAGGAAACCACGAGCTTCGTTTTCGCCGCCAACTTGAGGGTCGAATAGCTTTGCTTTTTGCGCGCAACCCGGGAGTACGGGAGGTAATCGTTGCCGACCGGCTTCCACCCGGCAGCAAGTTGGACGCGCCTTACAACGGCCACTTCACCCGCGCCGCGGAACCTGGTTCTACTCTCGACGCTGCCGCTGTGGCATAATGTTAAGCATGAACGAAAAGCAAACATCGCAACAGGCTAAAGTCCGTCCGACCAAGAAACAAAAGGAGCTGCTCGGCTTCATAGAAACTTTTATCGCAGAACATGGCTACAGCCCCAGCTACCGCGAAATCATGGCTGGCTTAAACTATAATTCGGTGGCCACCGTGGCGCTGCATGTCAACAACCTGATCAAACGCGGCCACATCCGCAAACGCGACCATTCGGCCCGCTCGCTGGAAATCGTTGGCACGGAGGGTCCGGCCAAGGTCACCTCCAACCAAATCGCGGCTGCCGAGGAGAAATGGCTGGTCGACAAGATCGAACACGCTTTCGCTCAGGTCGAAGAACTCAGCGGCGAATTGGCCGAAGCCAGCCTAGACCATCTCTACGTATTAATCGGCGCGCTCAAAGTCCTGGGGTTGGAAGGGGCAGCCCAAAGTTTCATGCCCCGGCTAACCAACCTCAAGCAACGACAGACAACCTGAGCCCGCCGTTTCGGCCGATTTGCAGTAATAAATACTATATCTAGCGTACCGGCGCGGTGCTACACTACTAAATGTACGAGTTTAACAAATAGATGCTGGAATCCCGTGTGAATCGGGAACTGTGCCGCAACGGTGAACCCTGCTTATAACAGCAGGCAAGTCCGATACAGCTGACAACAAGTCTCTCGAGCAAGAGCCCCCGAAGCCCTATTGTGTCTTCTAGCCTCTGTTCTTGAGCAGAGGTATTTTTACGACATGAGAAACCCCGGAGCAGTGCTGGAAAGGCCGGTTCAGGACCCGATAGCCCACTTGGATTTTGAACCAGGCCAGATTAACCTGCCTGACCCCCTGGCCGGCCTGGATTTCGAGCCTGACTTAGCTGGCTTGGATACTGCTCCCGAGCAGCAATCACTGGCCGAAGAAGAACGCTGCCTAACGGAGGTGGATAATCTTAACAGGTACCGGCGGCGTGACGGTTCGCACGCCGGGTGGGTTCTCGATGACGTCTTCAAGAATCTCATTCCCTTTGTCAAAGAAGGCGGTATGCCCAACGCCGTACACAAGGTCGAGCATCCCTATCGGGAAACCGAGCGGCGTGATGAGACCGGCCGCCGTGTCAAAGCCTACATGTGGCTTGGCAAAACGGCTATCGAGCATGCCGAGTCAGGCTATGTTTTTCACAAACGCCAGGCGGCCTTGGACCGTGTAGGCGTTGAAGTCGATGAAGCTCGCGACACCGAAGCCAACTTGCGGCCCGGCATGACCAAGATCTTCATCTCGCCACGCATGAGCCGATCCGACGCCTCTTATGAAGATGCCAAAGCCGAACACCTGGGCGACGACGACGCCTTGCGCATTAGCCGGGCCGTCACGGACGAACAGGGCAATATCCAAAAACGGGCCATGGAGTCACTGCTGGTCCGCGATATTCCGCTCAAAGCCTGGGTCGCTATGCTGGAAGACCCGAATAATATATTTGGCAAGGCTATTTCGATAGACGATCCTAATTCGGCGCTGTCCGTCATGAAAGTCCACCGCGAACTGGAAGTACCGGATGATTTACTGCCCGAGGGCGTAGTAAGCCTGGTGGAAGCCGTGATCCCATACATAGATGATGATCTGTTGCTGGGCAGCGTTGAGAGGCAACTTGAGCGTTTCCATGAGGACCAGAATGATATGCAGGACAAGGCCGCCAATATAGCCGGCCGTTGGCTGGACTTTGAAATTGCCTTGGCTGACAGTTTGGAAGCGGGCGTCGCCAAGCCGGGAATCAGTAGTTTCATCAATAGCATGCAGGACAAATGGAACGACAAGGACCTGGCTGTTATTCTCAATCACCAGCTGCCGGGCGCGGAATATAAAATGACACGTAAACTAGCTGTAATCGTCGAGCAGGCCAAGCAAAAAATGCTCCTGGTCAAAGCCAGCGTGGTCACCGGTAACAAAAGAATTATTGACCAGATGGATAACGGCGTGGCCGAGCAGGTTTACCGCGACGAAATGGCCGTGCAGTCAGCCTATGGGAGCGGCAGCCCGGAGGTGGTACTCCATTTGGAGGCACAGCAAGACCGCCGGATTGCCGGGCAAAACATCAGGGGCGTTGGCGGTGGCTGCGCGGGTGATAACGACACCAAGTTTAATAGTGACGGCATTCAAATCAACGCTATAGGTAGCAGCATTGTCGAGAGCCTGAGCGATTTGGAAAAGCGAGTTGGTAAAATCTCACGGGCCCGCTGCAAAGTCGAGACCTGTCCGACCCGGCCTAACGAAGTCAAAGTCGGCGGTTGCGGTGTCTGCCTGGGCCGTTGCCAGGAGCTGTTCGACCGGGGTAAGGACCCGACCAAGATGGGTACCGTTACGAAAGCCACGGGCAAGAATACCGTCAAGGCGACCGTCAATTTCGTGACGCCGCCTGTAGAGTCCAAGAATATCAGTATAAAGACTGGCGAGAGGCCCACCATAACCGCCAACAACACCCAAAACACACCGCCACGGAACACCGGAAAGCCACGCTAACCTATATAATTAAGAACTATGACCAACAATCGAAAAGCCGCCCGGATCGGGATCTACGCCGGGACGTTTGACCCGGTGCATGCCGGGCATGTCACGTTCGCGCTTCAGGCCGTGCAGGCGGCCGGGTTGGATAAGGTGTATTTCCTGCCGGAGCGGCGACCGCGCGACAAGCAGCACGTCGAGCATTTCGGCCACCGGGTAGCCATGCTGCGGCGGGTCGCGCGGCCGCATCCGCAGTTCGAGGTGCTGGAGCTGGTCGATGTCAGTTTCAGCATTGAACGGACGCTGCCGGAGCTGCAGCGCCGGTTCAAGGGGGCCGAACTGGTCTTTCTCTTCGGTTCGGACGTTTTGCCCCGCTTGCGGGATTGGCCCAAAGCCGACCTGTTACTTAAGCAGAGCGAGCTGGTCATCGGTTTGCGCGAGCAGGATGACCGTAGTAAGCTGCACGCCATAATCGAGGCCTGGCCAACGCCGCCCAAGGCCCTGACGATGTTCGAGAGCTATGCCCCGGAAGTGTCTTCGGGCCGGGTTCGCGAGGCCCTGCGCCGCCGCCAGCCGACCAGCGGCCTGCTGACCAGCGTCGAACGTTACAGCGACCGGCACTGGCTCTATGTTTCGCTGGCGCCCTGACACTCAGGCTGACCGGTTGACAGGCATAAGCGTCTTTGCTAAGATTGGCATACTTCATTGATCTGACGCGTCAGATCATGAGAGACAAAAACCATATCTAAAAAAGTGAGATGCGTCAGCGGTGTTTTAGTACGGCCGCGGCGCGGGAGAGGTGAGGAGTGTCAGTAAAAATAAAAATCATTAGCAGCCCCGTTAAGCATGTGCCCGTGCGGATAGAACGTCCCGCCTGGCGGGAGTTCCTGCACTATTGATAGCTACTCGTATTAATTAGACTTGGCTGAAGTTTGGCTGGTCGTGCCTGTACTGCTAGGCGTGGATGCCTTGCCGCCGGCTTTTTTGGCGATTTCGGCGTTTATCAGTTTCTCGAAGCTGGCGGCGCTTTCGTTGACTGAGATTTGCTTGCCATCGAGGAAGAAGGTCGGTGTGCCCTGTATGTTAAGCTTGGTACCCTCGGCCGTGTCGGCGTTTATCAGATTATTAACCGTACCTGAAGCGTAATCGGTCTTGAACTTGGTCACGTTCAGGCCAATCTGCTGGGCGTATTGGTTGAAAAAGGTAGTCGGATCACTGGCATTGACCCAGGTGCTGGAGTTGGGGTTACTCTGGGAGAGTTCGTTCTGGTCATAGAGCAGGTCGTGCATTTGCCAGAATTTGTTCTGCAAGCCGGCGGCTTCAGCGGCGCGGGCACCGGCGAAGGCGTTCTGGTGAATGTTAACCAGCGGGAAATTACGGAACTGGAACGAAATCTGGTCATTGTATTCGGCCTGGACCTGCTTGACGATAGGGAAATACTGGCCGCAGTAAGGGCACTCGTAATCGCCGTATTCGACGAGCGTGATGCCGTCTTTGTTAAGGCCTTCGACGTGCTGGGTCAGGGTAGAGCTATTGCCCGAGCCGCTTGACCCGGAGCCATTAGACTTATTGCCGCTAAGGGCGAAAATACCGACAAAGATCAGGATAACGACGACTATAACACCTAAGAATTGCTTGGACATACCGGTCTACTCCTCATTACGTACTAAAAGTATACAGTAATACCCGCTCGCTATCCCAGCCCTGTATAATCTAAAGCAGTATGACGAATTTCATTTACGCGGCTGTTTTGTTACTGCTGGCGCTGCTGGGCATAGTAGCCCGCAAAACGTATTATTACCTGCCTATCCGCGAGCTGAAACGCCGCGCCGCCAAGCACGACCCGGTGGCCGCCCAACTCTACCGGGCCGCCGCGTACGGTAACAGCCTGCGCGGTTTGCTATGGCTGTATACCGGGCTGACAAGCGCCGCCAGCATCGTGTTGTTAGCTCGCCTGCTGCCGGTTTGGGCCAGCCTGCTGATTGTCGGGCCGTTACTTTGGGTAGCTTTTTCACTCATACCGGCCACCCGGACGACCAGGCCGGGGATTTTTCTAACCAAGCTTATTACGCCGCCCGTGGTCTGGCTGTTGAACTACTTGCACCCATTGCTCAGCCGCGGTGCCGACACGGTGCAGAAGCGCTATACTGCCGGCGACCACACCAAATTATTCGAGCGCGAAGACCTGCTGGATCTTATCAAACGCCAACACCACCAACCCGACAGCCGCATCAGCGACGAAGAGCTAGAAATCGTCAGCCGCGCCCTAAGTTTCGACGACCACCGCATCAGCGACATCATGATTCCCCGCAAACGGATCAAAACCGTCATGGCCGACGACACTGTCGGTCCGATCCTGATTGACGAAGTCCACAAGAGTGGCCAGGACTACGCCCTGGTGCGTGAATCCCGCAAAGGCCCGTTCGTCGGCACGCTGGCCTTCAAGCAGCTCGATCTTCAAAGCTCGGGCAAGGTGCGGGATATCATGGAGCCGACGGTTTACTATTTGCACGAAAACGATCCCCTGAGCCAGGCCCTGCACGCCTTTTTCGTCACCAACCATCCGCTGTTCATGGTAATTGACAACTTCGAAGAATACATCGGCGTCCTGACTATCGAAAACGTCCTGAGCCAGTTACTGGGCCATGTGCCCGGCGATGACTTTGACCAGTACGCCGACATATCACTTGTCGCGGCCCGCTACGCCAAACCCGACAAACCCCAAAAACCCGCCGATGAAGAACCACAATCCGAAGCCGAATCGCAAAAGTCCGACCAAACCCCTGTAAAAACAGATGACGAAGTGGTAGAATAACTTCCTGATGAGAGTTTTAAGTTCCGATGTCAAAAGCCATGCTGGCAAAACCGTCCATATCGAAGGCTGGCTGCACAAGAAACGCCTGCTTGGCGGCCTGACTTTCATTAACGTCCGCGACCGCCGCGGCCTGGTCCAGGTCGTGATCAAAGACAAGACCGAAGTTGAGAAGCTGCGCGGCCTCCAGATCGGCACCGTCCTAACCGTCGACGGCCAGGTCGTAGACGAACCGCGCGCCCCCGGCGGCGCCGAACTCCACGATGCCAAAGTCACCGTCCTCGTACCCGTCACCGACGAACCTCCCATAGAAGTCGACAAGCCAATCGGCCACAAACCGGAAAACCTCGACACCTTATTCGAGCACCGCGCCCTCAACTTGCGCAATCTCCAGGAGCAGAAGATTTTCAGGATCCGGGCCGACTTGTTGCGCTACCTGCGCGAGTTTCTGGTTGACCACGAGTTCGTAGAAATCCAGACGCCCAAGCTGCTGGCCGGGGCTACCGAAGGCGGCGCCGAAGTTTTCAAGCTCGACTATTTCGGCCAGGAAGCGACGCTGGCCCAAAGCCCGCAGCTCTACAAGCAAATGATGGTCGGCGCTTTCGAACGGGTTTTTGAAATCGCGCCGGCCTTCCGGGCCGAACTAAGCGCCACCACCCGCCACATGAGTGAAGTCATGATGCTGGACATCGAAATGGGCTTCGTCAGCGGCCACGACGAAGTGCTCGACATGGTCGGCGACATGACCATCTATGCCCTGCGCGAAGCCTACAAGCAACATGCCGACGACCTCAAATCACTTAACGCCCCGCCGCTCATCGTAGGCGACAAAGTACCCAAGCTGACCGTCGCTGAAATCCACGAGCGCTACACCAAAGCCACCGGCACCGACACCACCCAGGAAAAAGACCTGACGCCGGACGAAGAGAAGTGGATCTGCGAATACGCCAAAAAAGAACTTGGCTCCGAACTGGTTTATGCCACCAATTTCCCGGTCAGTGCCATGAAATTCTACCACCAGGTCAACCCGGACGACCCGACAACCGTACTGTGGGGTGACTTACTGTTCCGCGGCCTGGAAATCGCCACCGTGCCGCTCCGCGAATACCACTACGACAAGCTAGTAGAACAGATGAAAAAAGCCGGCATAGATGTCGAGCACCCCGGTTACAAGTATTATCTCCAAGCTTTCAAGTTCGGCCTGCCCCAGCACGGCGGCTGCGGCTACGGCATCGACCGCCTGGTCGAAAAAACCATCGGCCTCGGCAACGTCAAAGAAGCCACCCTCTTCCCCCGCGACATCAACCGCCTCGCCCCTTAACCTTAAACAGGCAACAGGACGCGTGGCTGCTACAATGGCAGAATGATCACTAGGCTTCTAATCGTAAACGCTGCTTTGCTGTTTATATATATGTCGTTATGGTTCCTGGCAGCCCGGGTCAAGCGTCGGCTGGATGTCGTTGATACGGCTTGGGGCTTAGGTTTCGTGGTCGCGGCCTGGGCCGTGGTGGCACAGCAGGCCAGCTCGCGTAGTTGGCTGATCGCCGTAGTAGTTAGTATTTGGGGCGTACGCCTAGCGGCACATATCGGGCGTCGCTCGCTAAAGCGCGGCAGCGAGGATCCTCGTTACCATGAACTGAGCAAGGGATGGCAGGGTAATTTCTGGCTGATGGCGTATGTGAGGGTGTTCCTGTTGCAAGGCGCTTTGATTTGGGTCATCAGCCTGCCGGTCGTTATGGCTGCCGGGACACGAATTGACGGATTGGGTTGGTTAAGCGCGGCTGGTTCTGTCATCTGGATCATAGGTTTCGGTTTCGAAGCTGTAGCTGACCGCCAATTGGCGGAATTCATAAGCCGCAAAAACCGGCCAAAAGTTTTGCGAACCGGCCTCTGGCGTTACAGCCGCCATCCCAACTACTTCGGTGAATTAACGCAGTGGTGGGGGATCGGCCTGATCACGTCGCAAACCGGCTATGGCTGGATCGGGCTATTGGGGCCGCTGACACTCAGCTGGTTAATAATTTTCATCTCCGGCATTCCGCCAATTGAAAGACGCCGTGAGAAAGATGCGGAGTACCAAGCTTACCAGCACCGCACTAGCCCGCTGCTACCGTTGCCGCCGCGCCGGAGCTAACCACTTATGCTACAATACTAGCCAGTATGGAAGAGTCTCAACCCCCGTTAACGCCAGAAGCCGAAAAGCCTGTTCAGGCCGGCCCGATCATGGACGTGGTAGCTCCGCCGCCAGCTGAACCCGCCGATGGATCCGCGCCCGGTACGCCGCCGGTCACAGACCCCTCGACGCCTGCTCCAGCCGCTCCGCCGGCCCACCAAAAAGCCCCGCCGCAGGCAAAGAAGCCCCGCGCCGCCGGCGTCAACGCCGCCATCTTTGCCACCGTCGTCATTGTCCTGGGCCTAGCCGTGCTGGCCGTCTATGCTTACACTAAGCAAAAATAAATTATGGCCGCCGCCAACCAACTACTCAATCCCGGCACTGTAGGCGTCATCCCGACCGACACGGTTTACGGCCTAGTAGCTCGCGCCGCCGACCAGGACGCGACCGCCCGCCTTTATAAATTAAAGGGCCGCACTGACAAACCCGGCACGCTGATTGCCGCCGACATCCAGCAGCTCGAAGACCTG
>DASRLG010000049.1:0-11995 GCA_035648575.1 Candidatus Dormiibacterota bacterium | reverse complement strand
ACCGAAAATGGCGGCCAGGCGTTTACGCTCAGCGGTGTCGGCGGCCTGCCAAAGGTAATAGTAAAGCAGTGTCTTTTTGCCCTCGCGAATATCCGAACCGACCGGCTTGCCTATATCAGCAGCCCGGCCGAGACTGCCAAGTTCATCGTCCCTGATCTGAAACATGGTGCCGGCCGCCATGCCAATGTCCCGGAGTTGCTTGCGCAGGTTGGCCGGCTGGCCGGCCAGTATGGCACCGGCTTCGAGCGGCAGTGCTAATGAATAAGTAGCTGTCTTGGCGCGCATAACGGCGTAAATATCCCGTTTGGCGGGCGGCTTGGGCAACGCGCCGAGGTATATGTCTTGCATCTGGCCGGCGCAAACCGTGGTTAGCTCACGTACGAAAAGCTGGCTCAGGGCCAAGCTGCCCGCAGTTTCGGACTTGGCCATCGCCAGCAGTTCAAAGCCCAGGAATAAAATCATATCGCCGGCGCAAAGCGCTAGGCCCTCGCCCAGACGAGACGCGTCGGCCAAGTGTTGCCGGGCCGCTAACTGCCCGTACTGCTTATGTATGGCGGGCTGTCCTCGCCTCAGCTCGTCCTGGTCAATAATGTCATCGTGTATCAACAGGCCGGCGTGGATCAGCTCTATGGCCGCGGCGGTGTTGAGGACGGCGGCCGGCAATTGCTTGGCCGGGCTGTCACCTGCTCTGACACCGCTGCAAATAGCGTAGCTGTAACAGATCAAGCTGCCGCGCAATAACTTGCCCGAGGTAGCGAAATCGCGTAAACGTTCAATGGCGTCGCCGCTCCAGGCCAGGCCGCCGCCGGATAGTTTTTGGTGCCGGGCGATAAAAGCGTCCAAACTGGCCAGTACCAGCGGCCGGTAAGCCGTTACGGCATCAATATTTTTCATACGCTGACCGCCTGGCCGTTGCGCCCGTAGTGCTTGATAAAAGCCAAGGCCTGTCCCTGTGCGGCCAGTGTTTCGTCGACCGAGGCGTCGATTTTATCCAATAGTCCGGTAATAACGTTATGCTGATGCAGCTCAGGTAGTTTCTCTAGGCAGCGGCGGCCAAGCGACGTCTGGCCGCGAATTGTCTTACAAATCCGCGGCAGCGTATCGTGCCAGAATTGCTGCTGGGCTAGAGGCAGCAGCTTGGACCAGCTATAGTTACCTGGCCCGATCTGTCCATCGGTCAAAATACTGGCCACGACGTACGTAATATGGCCATTGTGAAGATCGGTTTGCCAATCGTGGGTATCGTCATTAAGCTGCCGAGCTATCAGATAATGGCTTAGTGCCTGCCGCACGCCGACAAAGAGCGGTTCGTCCAGGCCGGTACCTCCGGCACGCAAGACCGCCAGTGGTGTCAGGCTGTGTCCCAGCGACCGCCCGGCCAGTTTGGCCAAGTCGCCGTAATCCGGCAGGTCACCGATTGCTAGCTGCTGGCCTCTTACACGGCAACGGCAATTATCCAGTTCCCAGGCATTGGCCCCGTCAATAGTGTCAAAGGTTTGTTTTACTAAATTATAAAAATCATCATCGGCTGGCAAAGCGCTGCCAAATCCAGACACTGAATAGCGTAACGCCAGCGTGGCCGCCGGTAGCAAATCAGCCTGTCCCTCCCCGTCCAGGAAGTCGTCGAAGATCGTGTAAGCGGCCCAACCGTAAAGGTTGGCCAGGCCCAGTTGTTGCAACAGCGGTTGGGACGCTTTGCCCAAAGGTTTTTCCAGCGATTTGTTGAATGCCTGCGGCAGGTCAGTTATTTCCGTACCGATGGTGCTTCGGGCCAGCTTTTCCAAGAAATCGATAGTAACGCCGCGCAATTCCGGCTCCAGCTGGCGGCAGTCACGCCGGGCGGCAGCCAGGACCTGGGCGCGGTTGCCGGCGTAGCCGCGGCCACGTTCTGCCACAGTCGTTATAGCCTCTTCCTGGACAGGCCCCGATGCTTGCCGGTACAGCTCCAATGCTTCTATGGCCAGCGCCGTGGTCAGGCTTTCAGAGCCGTTATAGTAAGTTATGCCGTCGCGGGCCGGATCCAGGCAAAAAGCTTCGGCCGGCCAAGACCCGTCAGCTGCCTGGACGGCCAGTAGACGGGCGGCCAGCGGCCCGGTGTCATCAGCTCCCAATCTTATCAACGAGGTTAACAGCAAAGCGTTTTTCAGAGGTGTTAGTCGGTGGTCCTGGATACTTGATTGCTCGGCGGTCGCCCGCAGTTTATCGGCCAAAGGCCCCCGGTATGACCGCGACAGATAATAAACCAAAGGATAGGTAGACGCGTAATAGGGCGAAGCCAGTTCCCCCTTACGAATCGCCTGCTCAATCAAGTTCGTGATACTGGGCAAAGGCTGGCTGACCAGTGATAAAAGGTAGGCGATATTAGCGTTAACCGCTAGATCAACGTCTTGCCAGACGGCTGGGCTGTCGGACGGGACCAGCCATGTTTTGTAAGGCCCGCCGACATCAGTTTCGGTAGCTAGCAACAATTTGACGAAGGCCGCCAGCGCCTCGGCCCCAACCAGCGAAGGCTCGTATAGCGTCAGTCCTATCAGGGCGCAACAGGTATCGTCCAGGTCATCCGGATATGGCTGCTTGTCACGTTCAACAGATGACTTACTCCAGTAGTTAAATGACCATCGCGAGCTGGCCTGGGCTTTGAGGAAACCGACCAACCTTCTTTTAATCTGGTTAGCCGAATCGGTTCGCGAACCAGCCAGCGCCGTCAATATCATGGCCGGTACGAAATTAGTCTGGTAGGTAAAAACCTTCTTGAAGCGGCCGGCAGACGGGCTCGAAAAACTGTCGAAACCGCCATCCCGGCGCTGAACCTGCGCCAAGTAAGCCGTGGCCCGGTCAATAGCGTCAGGCAAGGCTTCGGACAGGTCCGGCTTACTTTTCATGGCGCCTCAGCGGCAGGGTTACGACGAACGTGGTACCGGCCTTGGAGCTCGTCAAGTTAATAGTGCCGGAGAAATCCTTCTCGGTAATCTGCTTGACGATGAACAGGCCGATGCCCATGCCCTTATCTTTGGTGCTATAAAAAGGTTCAAAGACCTTGCCCTGTTCGGCGCTGCGGATGCCTTGGCCTTGGTCGGTAACCGTTACGCGTAAGTCTCGTCCGATTTTCTCGACCGTCACAATCACCGCTGGCTGGCTTTTGCGCGATGTCTTAGATCCCTGATAAGCCTCGATGCCGTTGGATAACAGGTTGATGATGATTTGTCGGAACCTGGTCAGGTCACCGCGGTACATGATTGGCTGCCTAGCTGGTGGCCCTTGCAGGTCAATTATGACGTTTGCCCTGGTACTTTGGTATGACAGAATCTTGATGATCTCGGTTATTTCTTCTACAACATTAAAGCGCTCGACTTCGATCTGGCCCTGAATCTGCCGCCGGACACGCCGAACAACTCCGTCGATATAAGTGATGTTATCCTGAATCCGGCCGGCAATGCCCGAATGAGGATCCTGACGCAGACCCTTGATGTCCAGGCTGACGCTTGTCAGGTGGTTGGCCATATCATGAAACAGCGCCGTGCTGAGATGCCCAAGCTCGGCGAAACGGTAGAACTCTTGGATTTGTTCCAGCTGGGCGGCTTGCAACTGGCGGGTACGCTGCTCGACTTTTATTTCTAGCAGGTCACGTTGGCGCTTCAAGGCTTTTTCGGAGCGTTGGGCGCGCTTGAGAGCCATTTCCATCTGCCGGTTGAACAACCATGAGACGAGCGCCAGGATGGCATAAATAGCCGTGAAGCTTATGACATCGGTAAAGCTGGACGGTCGTTGTTCCCATGACAGGTTGGGATGCAGATAGTGGTGGGCTTTAGCGTATTCCACGAAGCTGAGAGAGACCGCTGTCAAAAGCGCCATATACAATGAGAAACGGGCGCTTAGCAGGATCCCGGCCATGACGATTACTAAGCTGAATAATAAGAGGCCGATCGGAACCAGGATGTCCCAGCTGTAAACCGCGAACACCGCGGCCCCGAAAAAAATCGTGACCAACACTATAGAAGGCACAACCTGTTGCTGCTTGCGCCGTGACAGGCCCAGCAAAATCCCGAAAAACGTAAATATGCATACGATGGCCAGCAGCCTGAACAGCAAATAAGCGTCATGCAGCGCCACGAAGCTGAACAAGGTGTTCACGAACGCCATAAACGCCAAAGCCAGCGAGCCGACCAGTAACCAATTGAGCACGATTTCCTGGTTGCTGGTGTTGGGGTCGCCGGAGTGAGGGGCTATCAGTATTTTATATAAGTTACTCTTGCTCATAGGCTCATAAATTGCTTGCCGGGTACCGAAGCTGGTGGCCGGTACCCGGCAGTTAAGTTGCCTGGGACCTGCTAGTCCAGGTTAGCCCAAGGCGACGCCACGGCTTGCTGCATAAGCGCGGCTTCAATCGAGGCGTCATCGCGCATACTAGTGTCGGTCAGTATGCTGGTAATGACATCTTTCATTGGTCCCTCCTTCCTCCTACGATTAGTTGCTGGCTATACCCGTTCCTTGATAGTATAGCCCACCCCGTAAGCGGTATAGATAAGATGCCGTTTGAACGGCCGGTCGACTTTGTCCCGCAGGCACTTTATATGCACGTCGATCGTGTTGTTCCACGAGTCGGTGTTAGAGTCCCAGACGTTGTCCATGATCATTGCCCGCGTCACGACGCGACCCTGGTTGCGCAGCAGGTATTCCAGGATATCAAATTCCTTACGCCGCAAAGCGATCTTTTTACCGTCACGTTCGACATTGCGTTTGAGAGGGTCGAGTACCAGGCCGTCGGCTTTCAGCAAATAGGATTTGCCTGAGTCCAGGTGCCCGCGCCTTAGCAGCGCCAGCAGTCGGGCCCGGAATTCATTAATATCAAATGGCTTGGTGACGTAGTCGTCAGCGCCGGCCTGCAACAGGCTGACCTTAGTATCGGGTTCGATGATGGCGCTTAGGACCAGTATCGGCGCTGCCACGCCGGCTTTACGCAGTTGACGGCAGACTTCATGGCCGCTCATGTCCGGCAAATTAAGGTCCAGGACGATGACGTCGTATTTATCGCCTTTGGCCAGTTTGGCACCTTCGTAGCCGTTAGTCGCGGCCGTAATCTGCCAAGTGTCACCCAAGTAGTCCGTTATGCTCTTTATCAAAGCCAGGTTATCGTCGATCAATAAGAGTTTCATGTTATCGGTCACTTCCTACCTGCTATTTAACAGACCAATTATTAAATCCCTATTAAAAAGTTATACACAGATTTAATAATTAAACAAACAAAGAGGCACGATCCCAATATCTCTAGTCAAGGCTCAGCGTCGCCAGGTTGAAACGCTGGCTGATCTCGTCGCGCAGGCGTAAAAGGTCCGGGATCATGATCCGGCCATTGACCGTACAGATCAGTTGTTTACGGTTCAGGCGGCTCAATTCCCGGCTGGCCGTTTCCCGGGTCATATTGGTCGATCGGGCTATATAATCATTGGTCACACGTATAGCGATTGTGGCGTTGTTGCCGTCAGTATGGCCGAAGTGGGAAGCCAGGAAAAGTAGTCGGAAAACGACTTTTTCCCGCGCGCTGCGATATTGAAGGTTGTCTATCTCGCTGGTTAGCGTGAAGAAGTGGCCGGCCAGAACCTGCATGGCGGCCCGCATGAGCATAATGTCAGAATGGAGGGCCTCCAGGAATTCCTGGCGGTCTATGCGCCGAAGCTCGGTTACGTCCAAGGCCGCGAAGCCGACATCCCGGGTAATACCGCTGACCGCCCATGCCACGGGAAAGATTTCGCTGGCATCAAGCGTCATCAGGATGTTCGGTTCCCCGTCCTTGCACAGGGAGTAGACTTTTACGGATCCGGAAACTATGTAGTAGACGCCCGAAGGCACGTCGCCGGCCCGCACGATAATGTCGTCTCTCTGGTATAACAATCGGCGGCTTTGCTTAAACGGTTGAGCCAGTTTCGGGTGATCTATAGCCATAAATAAATCTTTCTTACCCGAGTTTAAAACTGTTTTATTAAATAGTTATTAAATCAGCTAAAAATAATATTTAAAATCACGCGGATTTAAACGCACGATCACGCACTAACTAAAGCATAAATGGTTTGACATGGCATAATGAGGTGGATTATTCTTATAGATTATACGTAAGATATAGAACAAGGCTTGGAGGGCAATAGTGGCTTCAGCTTCAAAGGAGGCACCAGGTGCTTCCGGACAATGGTCGGATGGCAACGATGGAGCTGCTCATGGGCCTGCTGACAGCGAACAGCCAGGAGTTGAAACTCGGACGGATACTCTCGGGGGAGTTTCCAGTCTGATGGTGCACGGAGCGACCCATGGCGAAGAACCTTTCGGCCAGATTAGAATCGCAATCCCGGGCCGGCAGCTCGGGCCTCCTAAAGACCCTTCGGAAGTCAGCATCAGCTTTATTCCTCCAATTCCGCGTAAATGGTGGAAAGAACAACAATAGGCGATCTAAATAATGCTGGTAGAAGTCTATGCCGCAGCAGCTTCCTGGCCATGGTTGGCGCGCTCGCGCCTAATGCCCTCCAAGGCTATCGGTAGATAGAACTGTTCCTCGGAGAGCCTGGGAGCGATGGCGCGGACATTTGCGTCTAGGGTCTTGAGTTTGAGCTCGTCAGATCTTGAAAAAGGAATATCAAATCGCTCGCGCACCGGTTTTGGCAATCCGCCTATAGCGAAAAGCCTCGCGCTGCCGGCAACAGCCTTGCGGCCGAACTTCCAAGCCCTAGGATCGATATTGAAAGCCTTAACAAAACTCTCAATATCCCCTTCTTGGAATAGCCCGATAAGATAATCGGCCGCCGGTGTCAGCTCAAGCTCTTCTTCGCAAATACGCTCGTATTCCTTCTCAAACGCTTCGAGATCTTTCGGCACTGGACGACTAGTCATGCCATACAGTGAAAACCATGTCATCGACTCGCGGTTAACTTGCCGTCTTTCCTCTCTTGCAAAGGGGTGGCCGCTAAACCTGCCCCTGCCTTCTACTACTGCTACTTCGAATGTGGCATGAGCCCACCAGAATGTTTTGGGGTTAAGGGCATGATAAGAGCGGCCTTGTTCGTCATGGCCCTTTATATGCTTATGGATGTCGCGTATTTCCCTACCGGCCTCCTCGGGGTTTGGGCCGTAAACCGGTTCAAGTATTCGTTCGGCTGAGACAGCCACTCTCTGCCCGGGATCTACGCGGACTTCGGAAAAGCCTTCTACCCCGGCACCGAGTCCGGGTAGCATATTCTGCAGGATGCCTGCGGACGCGGCCGTCAGCAAGTTGTATCGTCGGCCGAGATTTTCCCATAATAACGAACCCGGCCCTATAGGGGCACCGCGTTGCGTCTCCGGAGCCTCCACGCTCATAATAATGGACCTGTCATTTGACCTACCTTACTAAGTTATAAATGTAGTGTCAATGATATAAATGTGGCATGGTGTCAAGAGCCGTTAGGCGAAAGGTAATATATGAGTTGGCCGGCGCTACCGTCGCTGGTCATAGTATTGGCGGCCATTCGGCCGTTACCGGTAGCCGGGTCGACCGCCGAAGAGTTGCCATATATAAAAGTAGGTGTTTTACCGCCGCTGATGACAATTTCGACATGACCGCCGTTGTAATTGAAATAGGCTACATCCCCGGCTTTAGGTGTGTAGCCTGCCGCCGCGTGCTTGGTGAAGCCTAAGTTTTGGATATTGCCGGCGATATTTTCGTCCCAGCCGTCGGTTTCGCCTCCCTTGAACGGGTAACCGGCTTCTTTGTAAACGTAGCTGACGAAGTCAGCGCACCATTCTTCATAAGGCGCACCGTCGGTATAGTTGTTAAGCAGGGTTTCGTGGTTAGGCTTACCGGATTGCCAGACGGCCCATTCTTTTTCGGCGTAACAGGCTACTTTTTGGCCTTCGGTGTCACCGCATGGAGCTGTGGTTTTAGGAGTGCCGCTATCGTTTATCGTGGCTGTCCATGTTTCGCCGGGACGAGATAAGTTGGTGCAGTTGGCGATGTCGAGCTGGGAGCCTGTTTTGCCGCCTGGAACGTCAAGGCACAAGCCGCTGTTGGGGTTAATGAAGCCGCTTTTGTCGCGCAACCATATCTGGCCGGCTGAGCTGTCGCAGGTATTTGATACGACGGCGCTGCCTGCTGACTGAGCATTGTTTTGAACGGCCAGGCAGTGAGTGTCGCCGCGGGTAATGGTGTCCCCCGTGACAGTCCAGTCCTGGGCGGCCGTGGCATTACAGGCTGAGGCATCGGCTTCGGTACCTTGTGCCGCGCTATTATCACGGTCGTCCAAGCAATAACCGGCGATGCCGGATTTAATCGGCGAGCCGTTCGACAGGGCGTGGCCGGCGACCGACCTGAAAATTGCGAAAGTGCCCAGCAACAACCCCAAAATAAGGACATAGCGTATAGCGCCTGTCTGGTTAGGCTTGGGCCGGTATGGTTTGTAAGGAGCGGATCTTTGCACTTGTGAGGATTTTTGTTTTTGTTGAAGCTAACTGATTATAGCATATGCGTTTCAATCTGGCGCAACCTTGGCAACATGTTATCGCCGCGCAAGGATAAATTTCTGTATAACATCAGCGACACCGTCATGTTCGAGATCGGGCGCCACGTAATCGGCCACAGCTTTAAGCTCGTCAGGTGAGTTTCCCATCGCCACCTTGAGTCCCACGGAGTTAAAAAGCGGTAAATCATTAGGGTTGTCGCCGACGCCGATGGCGTCTTCAGGCGCCACGTTCATGAATTTTAGTAACTCTGCCAGGGCATGCTCTTTTGTCCCCTCCGGCGAGGTGATGTGTATGGCTACGAAATCACCGGGACTCCAGGATGAAGCTATATGGATGGCTACCCCCTTGATGGCCGAGAGTTTTTCAATGACGCCGGGCGCTTCGATGCGCGGGACGGCTTCGAGCTCTATCTTGCCGACAGGCCCGTCGACATCTTCTGCCCTTTTTACATAAACTGTCTCATCGTTTAAAGTCACAAACAGCCTGTAACCCAGAGGCAGGCAGGCGGTTACGACTTCTAGCCGCTTAGCTAAAGGCAGAGTTTTACTAAAAATAATCTGGCCGGTAGCCGGCAAAATGATCCTAGAGCCGCCCTCAAGGATACAAGGTTCGGTGATACCGAGCTGTCGGATGACCGACTCGGCCAGATGCCAGGACCGGCCGGTAGCGACGGCGACTTTTACCAATGGGAGAGCCGCTTTGACGGCCTGCTCTACCGGCTGGCTGGGCAGGCTGCCGCCGCGCGAGGCGATGGTCGTGCCGTCTAGGTCGAGTATCAGGGCCTTGTAGCGCTTCATTAAGTCTCCGGGTAGCCGCTCACCAGGAAATTGTCCTGGAAATGTTTGAAACTGATATCTCGCAGGCGTAGCGCCGTTTGAATTGTCTTGGCGCCCTCCCCCTGTATTGACACGGCCTTTGCGCCGCCGACCAGCAGCGGCGCGTAAAAGGCGTAGACTTTGTCGACGGCACCGGCATCGATGAAACTGCCTATAATCCTGCCGCCGCCTTCTACTAGGACGCTAATGATGTCTTGCTTCGCCAGAGCGGTTAATAGTTCGTTCACCGGCACGGTTTTGCCCGGGAAAGCCAGGACTTGGACGCCGCGTTGCTGCAGCTCTCGCTTTTTGCCGCCTGGAGCGCCGGCGGTGGTAGCTATGAGGACGTTATTATCCCTGAGGGCTTGGGAATCCAGTGGAATCTGGAGACGGGAGTCGACGATCACGCGCAGAGGGTCTTTCTTGCCCGGCCTACGCGCCCCGAGCTGCGGATCATCGCTTAGGACGGTATTGATGCCGACCAGGACGGCCTGGTATTCGGCCCTGAGGCTTCTGGCGTAGGCCCGGGCTGCTTCGTTAGTAATCCATTTTGAATCCCCCGTGCGGCTAGCCAACTTGCCATCTAGGCTGGTGGCGAATTTGAGGACTATAAACGGGCGCTGTTTTTCGTGAAAAGTGAAAAAAGCTTCGTTGAGTTTCTGGGCTTCCGTCGACCTAGGGCCGACAGTCACGTCTATGTCTGCCGCCCGCAGTTGTTTTATCCCTTGGCCGGACACTCGCGGATTGGGATCAACCATGGCGCAGACGACCCGGCTGATCCCCGAGGCGATAATGGCGTCAGTACAAGGTGGCGTCCGGCCGTGATGCGTACAGGGCTCGAGATTGACGTAGAGGGTGGCGCCCGCGGCGTTTGACCCGGCGGCTTTCAGGGCTTCGATTTCGGCATGCGAAGACCCGGCCTTATGGTGGTAGCCTTGGCCTATAACTTTGCCGTCTTTGACGATGACGGCGCCGACCATCGGATTCGGGTTGGTCCAACCGGCCGCCCGTTTGGCCAGCTTCAGGGCTTCATCCATGAATTGCTCGTCAGGCATTAGGACTATACTTCCGTTAGCCGGTGGCCGAACTTATGTTTCTTGGTGGCCAGGTATTTGGCGTTAAGTTTGTTGGGGCTGATTTCCAGAGGAATACGGCGGTTTACGCTAATACCTAAAGCCGTAAGCTGCTCTTGCTTGTGGGGGTTGTTGGTCAGGAGGTCAATTTTAGCTATTTTTAGATCGTTCAAAATTTGGGCCGCGGCTTCATAAGTCCGGGGATCAGCCTCGAAACCAAGCTCTTGGTTGGCTTCGGCCGTATCGTAGCCTTCGTCCTGGAGGGCGTAGGCCTTGACCTTGTTGGCCAGCCCGATTCCCCGGCCTTCCTGATCCAGATAGATTAAAACGCCGCGGCCTGCGGCCTGTATCATCTCCAGGCTGCGGTGCAGCTGGGCCTGGCAGTCACAGCGCAGCGAGGAAAAAGAATCACCGGTCAGGCATTTGGAATGTACCCGGGTCAGCATCGGCTTCGCGGATACTGGCTCCTTGTCGAGCAATAGCACCGCGTGCTCTTGGTGACCAAGCGTCGATTTATAAATATTCAGTTGGAAGTCGCCATATTCGGTAGGTAGCATGGAGGAAGCCGCTTTAAATGTAGCCGGAGCTGGTTTTGCATGGGTCTTAGGATGGCTGCGCCGATAGCTGACAAGATCGGCGATCGAAACGATCTTCAGGTCGTGTTTCTTGGCGAAAGCTATCAGCTCGGCACCTTCCGATGGCTCGCCGCTATCATTAAGAATTTCGCAGATCACGCCGCAGGGAGCGAAACCGGCCAAATCGGCGAGTTCGCTTGAAGCCTCGGTATGGCCGGCGCGTTCCAGTACGCCACCATCGCTGGCTAGCAGCGGGAAGACGTGGCCGGGCCGCACCAGATCGGCAGGTTTAGCCTTCTTATCGATAATGGTTCGGATGGTCTTGGCACGGTCGGCGGCCGATATGCCAAAAGCCGTAACTGTCCGAGCGTCAACTGACACAGAGAAGTTAACCCGGGTTGATTCGGTATTAAGACCGGGTTCCACCATCGGTGGCAAATCCAACCGCGCGGCGTATTCCCCTGTCACCGGCACGCAAATAAGCCCCCTCCCAGCCTGGATCATGAAATTGACTTTCTCGGTGTCGGCAGCCTCAGCCGGAAAGAACAAGTCGCCCTGGTTTTCCCGACCCGGATCGTCGACGATGATCAGCAGCTTGCCCTTTTTGATCTCTTCCAGGGCTT
Source organism: Candidatus Dormiibacterota bacterium (assembly GCA_035648575.1). Taxonomy (GTDB): domain Bacteria; phylum Patescibacteriota; class Saccharimonadia; order Saccharimonadales; family UBA4665; genus DASRLG01. Next base: position 428 of record DASRLG010000049.1, on the reverse strand, counting down.
GTTCGACGCTACAGAATACGCTCATAGGCTCGCCGCCAGTTCAATCATTGCCAAAGCTGTCAAAGCGCCCTCGATCCCGCGGTTGTCTTCGGTCCCAGTAGCACGTTCCAGGGCATCTTGGATATCATAAACGCACAATACTTCGAAGACCACCGGCACTTCGAAATCATAGGCGACATTCATGCAGCCACGCACGCACTCGTCGGATACTTGCTCGAAGTGATAGGTTTTGCCTTTTAGCACTGACCCGAAGACGATGATGGCGTCATAGATGCCCTTCTTAGCCAGTTTTTTGGCAGTCAGCGGGATCTCGAGCGCGCCGGGTACGGTAAACATATCAATCTGCTCCCTGCCCAAACCTTTTTCGCCCAATGTCGCCAGGCAGTTTTTAACCAGTCCGTCGGTTATCTCTGGGCGGTAACTGCTGC
>DASRLG010000048.1:0-12494 GCA_035648575.1 Candidatus Dormiibacterota bacterium | reverse complement strand
TTTCTGATATAATTAATAGAGATGGAACCAAAAATTATCAAAGTTGGAATCGTCGGCGTATCCGGCTATTCCGGCCGTGAGCTACTCAGGTTTTTGCTCGACCACCCCGGAGCCGAAGTCGTCTACGTGTCTGCTAATACCACTGTCGGCAAGGTCTCGGACATGTGGCCGGAGTTCGCGGGTCGGACGGACCTGGTGTGCGAACCGTACCAAGCCGCCGAGGCCGCCAAAGCCGACCTGATATTCCTGGCTACGCCCCATACCGTCAGCATGCGCCTGGCGCCGGAGCTAATAGAAAAGGGCGTCAAGGTCATCGATATAAGCGGCGATTTCCGGCTGTCGTCGCCTGAAGAGTATGCTAAATGGTACAAAACTTCGGACCATGCCGCTCCGCACTTGTTGCAAGACGCCGTTTACGGCCTGCCGGAAATCTACGGGGACCAAATCAAAGCCGCCAGTCTTATCGCCAACCCTGGCTGCTACCCGACAGTCAGCATTTTATCTGTAGCGCCCCTGGCAAAACTTAATATAACGAGCGTTCATATCGATGCCAAATCAGGTGTCAGTGGTGCCGGCATCGCCCACACGGAGAAACTGCTGGCCGAAATGAAAGACAACTTCAAGGCCTACAAAGTGTTGTCGCACCAACACAGTCCGGAAATTATCGAGCAGCTTTCGTTGCTGGCCGGCCGCAAATTGCCGATCGCTTTCGTGCCGCATCTACTGCCGTTCGAGCGCGGAATTTTCGCGACGACTTATGTCAGCTTGCCGGAGCCATTAACGCAGGCTGAAGCCCAAAAATTATTCGAAGACTTCTATGAAGCGTCGACTTTCGTAGAGGTGGTACCAGAGGAAACCGAACTTGAATTAAAGACCGTCGTCGGCACCAACAACATGCAAATTCACATCGCGGCTGCCCCCGAACAGAACCTCCTGGTCATCACCGCCACGATCGACAACTTGATAAAGGGCGCTTCCGGGCAGGCGATCCAGAACTTCAACCTCATCTACGGTTTTGACGAAAAAACGGGGCTAACTGATGAATAAGATCAAAGGCGGCATCCTGGCAGCCAAAGGTTTCAAGGCCGGCAGCGCCGAAGCCGGTATAAAAGCCGCCGGTGGCCTGGACCTGGGCCTAATCTGGTGCGAAACACCGGCCACCACGGCCGCGATCTTTACCCAAAACAGCGTCCTGGCTGCCCCTGTCCAACTAAGCAAGCAGCACGCCCAGACCCATGACGCCCAAGCCATAGTCGTGAACAGCGGCAACGCCAACTGCATGACCGGCGAAGAGGGCAAACAACATGCCGGGCAGATGGTCCAAGCAGCAGCCAAGCTGCTAGGTATAGACGAACAGAAAGTACTAGTGGCTTCCACCGGCATAATTGGCCGCCCGCTACCTATAGATAAGGTTTTAAGCGGAGTCCAAGCCGCCTTTGACCAAGCTTCGACGACGGCCGGCGATGATTTCGCCCAGGCCATAACGACCACCGACACGGTTATCAAGACCGCCGCCTACGAATGCGAAATCGGCGGTAAAACGGTCACGATCGGCGGCTGCTCCAAAGGCTCGGGCATGATGCAGCCGAATATGGCGACCATGCTGGCATTCCTGACCACCGACGCGGCGATATCAGACGAACTGCTGGACAAGGCCCTCCGCGAAGCCAGCCGGACGACTTTCAACTCGATTACGGTCGACGGCATGACAAGTACCAACGACATGCTGGCGATTATGGCCAGCGGCCAGGCTGACAACGCCCTTATCACCGAAGAAAACGAGGATTATGAGACTTTCCTGGAGACGCTACGACAAGCCTGCTTGGACCTGGCCCTGATGATTGTCCGTGACGGCGAAGGCGCCACCATATTAGTAAAAGTCGAAGTAAAAGGCGCCGCCGACTACGACCAGGCCAAGGCCATCGCCTACGAAGTCGCCAACTCGCCATTAGTCAAAACCGCTGCCCACGGCAAAACCGGCAACTGGGGTCGCATCGCCCAAGCCATCGGCAAACTCGGCCTGCCAATCACCGAAGACTCACTCGACATTAAGGCCGACAGTCCCTCCGATGACGAACTGGACCTCACGATCACCACCAAACTCGGCGAGGCCACCGCCACCGTCTACACCTGCGACTTCAGCAAAGACTACATCGACATCAACGTCGAATATAACTAGAAATTTGCCCCAAGAAAGCTACCCGATAGGGTATACACCGGGCAACGGCTGGCCTTGTTCAAGCGACTCAACCAATCTCGGACAAGCTATACTGCCAATTCCAGTGCCTATGCCGCCGCCGTCAATTTGGCGGCGGGTGCTATCTTCCTTATTACAGAATGGCTCGCTTCCCAGGAGTTCGAAGTTAGGACAATCGCTCTCAGAGGGAGGGTTCGGGTTGATAACCGGGCAATCCTCGCACCGGCTAGACGCGTCATTAGATATTATGGCTCGTGGAGCCTCAAGCGTTTTGGCCGCGGTATCTATAAACATCGCGCGGCCTTAGGAAAACTATTCAGGGGGGGGGTAACATTATTAAAAATACTAACCTATAACTGGCCAACTGTCAAACAACAGATGCCCACGAACAGAACTTTGTTATTTAGAACATAAAATAGCTAGGGGTGTGGCACCGGCATCTGTTAAAATAGAGTCAATGACTCCGGAAGAATTCGACCAATACGTTCTGCCCTCATACCAGCGTTTCCCGATTACGATCGTGCGCGGCGAGGGCAGTTATATATATGACAAAGACGATAAGAAGTACCTGGACTTCTTATCAGGCTGGGGGGTTTCCAATCTGGGCCACCGCCCGCCCGCCGTGGTCGAGGCCATCGAGCGACAGGTTAAAGAGCTGATCCACGTCCCGAACGTTTTTTACACCGAGCAGCAGGGGCAGCTGGCCAAAATGCTGGTTGAGAATAGCATCCAAGGTAAGCTTTTCTTCGGCAACAGCGGTGCCGAAGCTAACGAGGCCGCCATTAAATTCGCCAAACTTTACGGGCAGGGCACCAGGCACAGGATAATTACCGCCGAAGGCTCTTTCCACGGCCGGACATCGGCGACCATGGCCGCCACGGCCCAGGACAAGATCAAGAAAGGTTTCACGCCGCACCTGGCCGGTTTCACGCACGTGCCTTTCAATGACATCCAGGCCTTGCAAGACAGTGTTGACGGCGAAACAGTGGCGATAATGGTGGAGCTGGTACAGGGCGAAGGTGGCATACATATCGTGTCACCGGAGTATGTGGCCGCTATCAAGCAGCTTTGCCTCGACAAGGACCTGTTACTGATTATCGACGAGGTACAGTCAGGGATGGGACGTACCGGCCCGCTGTTCGCCTACCAGAACTACGATATCGAACCCGATATAATCACGAGCGCTAAGTCGCTGGCTAGCGGATTACCTATAGGCGTAGCTATTGTCGGCAGCAAAGCCGTGGGCCTGGTCAAGCCGGGTATGCATGGCAGTACTTTTGGCGGCGGCCCGCTGGTCGCGGCGGCTGCCATGGCCACGCTACAGGAGATATTAAGGCCTGAGACCGGCAAAAACGTAACCATGCTGGCAAACCTGCTGGCCGACAGGCTCGCCAAACTGGCGGCTGCCCACGACTGCATTACCGAGATCAGGCAACAGGGGCTGATGATCGGCCTTGAGCTGGACCGTGATTCCAATCACATCGTCGAAGCCTGTCTTGAACAGGGCTTGTTTATAAACAGCACGCAGGGCACCGTCATCCGGCTGTTGCCGCCGCTGAACGCCACGCCCGAACAAGTCGAAGAGGCGATTTCGATCCTGGACGGAGTGTTACAGTCACAAACATGAAAATAACCGATTTACCTGCCAAGCAAACCGAACTCTACCTCAAGGCTTTACAGGAATTCGAGCCGCACCGCCAGTTACTTATAAAAGTCGGTGGCGGCCTGCTGGAAGACGAAACGGCGGTCCTGGAGCTGGCCGAGGCGCTCGCCGAACTGGCCAAAAACAATATTCACACCTTGCTCATCCACGGCGGCGGCCCCCAGTTGAGCCAGGCCATGAAGCGTTATAAAGTCGAAGCCCGCTTCATAGACGGCAAACGCTACACCGACGAGGCGACGCTTAAGCTGGCAAAATCCGTCTTCGCGGACCTCACGAAAGATCTGGTCCAGGCGCTGCAAGCTAACGGCATAGAAACCGTGGCTTTACCGGCCGAGAAACTCTTCAGCGCCAAGAGGAATCCCGACCTAGGGCTGGTCGGAACAGAGGTAACTGCCGTTGAAACCAAGTCGATCATCGACGCCATGAAACAATCTTCGGTCCTGGTCCTGTATCCGTTGGCTCGTGACGAAACTACCGGCGAAACGCTCAACGTTAACGCTGACACTATTTTTCGTGCCTTGGCGACCGAGCTTCAACCGCACCGAATGACCAGCTTGAGTCCGACCGGCGGCGTGCTGAAACCGATCGATGACAGCGACGCCCAGGAAATAATAAGCGGCATAGACATCCGGGACATCGAAGGCCTGATCGCCGAAGGCACGGTCAGCGGCGGCATGGCCCTAAAGTTACGGGAGCTGGCGACAATCCTGAGCCGCCTGGAAACCGGCTCGGCCATTTCGATCACTAAACCGTCTGAACTGCTGGCGGAACTCCTGACTGACCAGGGTTCTGGCACGTTTGTCGGCAAGGGCCAGAAGATCCTGACAACCACTGATATTAATGACGTGTTTAACGATCTTTCGCCGCTTGTAGAAGAGGCCTTCGGCAAGGTTTTACCTGATAATTATGACAAGCAACAATTCGAGAAAATTTACTTTACGGCCGACCGCCAGGCGTTCGGGGTTGTCACCAAGCTCTCCGACGGCACGCCATACCTCGACAAGCTAGCCGTTTCACCCCAGTTGCAGGGCCGCGGTATCGGCGAAAGCTTATGGTACAAAATCGCCGCCGATTACCCAGTAATACTCTGGCGCTCGCACGTAACCAACCGCTACTCCACCTGGTACCACCGACACGCTGACATCATGAAACGCCAGGGCGAATGGATTCTCTTCGGCCGTGGCATCGATTTCGCCAAGCTGGAAGCCATGACCGACGAACTGTCCGCCATCCCATCGATGCGCTAGCCGTAAGTTTAATCTGTTAAACTAAGTGCAATGAAAGACGAGCTAGAGAAGCAGATCGCGGTGGCCTGCAAGGAAGTATTCGGCACCGAAACCGAAGTCGCCCTGACACGCCCGGAAGAGCAGTTCGGCGACTACGCTACCAACGTGGCCCTGCAACTATCCAAGCAGCTTGGCAAAAACCCCCGCGAAATCGCCGAAGCTCTGGCCGTGAAACTCCGTGAAAACTTAAACCAACAGATCAGCGAAGTATCGGTAGCCGGTCCGGGCTTTCTCAACCTGAAACTAACCGACCAGTCGTTGCTGGCTGCCCTGGAAGCCAAACCGTCCAAGTCCCTGGCTGGCCAGTCAATCGTCGCCGAATACTCTGACCCCAACCCGTTCAAGGTATTGCATGCCGGGCACCTCTACACCAGTGTCGTCGGCGACGCGATTGCCAACTTGCTCGAAGCCGCTGGCGCGACCGTTCACCGGGTAAACTTTGGTGGCGACGTCGGCTTGCATGTCGGCAAAACCATGTGGGCCATCCTGCGCGAACTCGGCGGCGAAAACCCGGATAAACTATCCGCCATACCGGAAGCCGAGCGCTCCGAGTGGATGGCTCAAGCCTATGTCGAAGGCACCCGTGCCTACGAAGAAGACGAAGCCGCCAAACCCGCAATCGTCGACCTCAACAAACGGGTCTATCAACTGTACGTCGACAATGACCATGACTCCCCATTCGCCAAAATATATTGGACCTGCCGGCAGTGGAGCTACGACTATTTCGACAGTTTCTATGAACGCATCGGTACCCGTTTCGAGAAATATTACCCCGAGAGCGAAACGGCGCCGCTAGGATTGCAAACCGTCCGCGACCACGTAGGCCAGGTCTATGAAGAGAGCGAAGGCGCCGTTATTTTCAACGGTGAAAAATACGGTTTGCACACCAGGGTATTCATTAATTCCAACGGCCTGCCGACCTATGAGGCCAAGGACGTCGGCCTGGTCATGAAGAAATGGCAGGACTATAAGTTCGACCAATCTATAGTTATCACCGGTAACGACATCATCGAATATATGAAAGTCGTCCTCAAGAGTATCGAGCAATTCATGCCTGAACTGTCGGCCCGCAGCCGGCACCTGACGCATGGCATCGTGAAACTGGCCGGCGGCACCAAGATGAGCAGCCGCAAAGGCAATATCCTGCGGGCCGCCGACGTGCTGGCAGCTGCGGACGAAGCTAATAAACAAGCCGGCCAGGATAATGACCAAACGGTGCTCGGGGCGGTCAAGTACGCTTTTCTAAAAACCAGGACCGGCGGCGACGTCATCTATGACCCGACCGAATCGGTCAGCCTGGAAGGGAATAGCGGGCCATATCTTCAGTATGCCCATGCCCGAGCGCGGTCGATTTTGCGCAAGTCTGGCAGCGACACACCTGACAAGCTTATCGACACTGACTTACAACCCGGCGAGCGCTCACTGGTTCGCAAAATCAGCGAATATCCGGAGACAATCGACAAAGCGGTCGCCGAACTTATGCCTCATCACGTCTGCTCTTATTTGTACGAGCTGGCCCAGGTTTTCAACCGGTTTTACGAGAATAACCGGGTAATTGGCGATGAGCGCCAGGACATAAGGTTGGCGTTGGTCGGCCGCTACGCCGGAACCTTGCGCGACGGCCTGGAACTGTTAGGCATTGTAGCGCCCGAACAGATGTAGCATAATAGCCACTAGAACTATGGCAGACAAACCCAAGCACCAAGACTCCGGCAGAATGACCAACCTCGGCGGCACGATCCGTTTCGAGATACCGACGGGCGGCCGCCAGCACAAACCGCAGATAGTCGTTAGCCCCGACATTCACCCGGTCAGCGGCTTCGTTGATTTCCTGCGCGAGCATGCCGTGGTCGGTTTGGCCATCGGTTTCGTCATCGGTACGCAGGTGCAGTCGCTGGTCAAGCAGCTGGTATCCAGTTTCATCGACCCGTTATTCAAGTTGCTGTTGGGGCAGGCTCTTAGCCAGCGCACTTTTACCCTCGATTGGCATGGCCGGTCGGCGAATTTCGGCTGGGGCGGTTTCGTCTACGCTTTGCTCGACTTCCTCTTCGTGCTGGCCACCATCTACGTCGTCGTTAAATTCCTGAACCTCGACGAGCTGGGCAAACCCAAACGCAAACGCCGCGGCAAACTTCGCAAGAAGATAGAACAGGTCAAAGAAGAACTGGAAGAGGAGGAAGATGAAATTATCGGATGACGAGTGGAAGGCCAAGCTCACCCCCGAGCAATACCACATCCTCCGCGAAAAAGGCACCGAAGCCCCCTATAGCGGCAAACTTCTCCAGAACGACAAAACCGGCGATTACACTTGCGGCGCCTGCGGCGCGGTCCTCTTCAAGAGCGACTCCAAATACGAATCCGATGTCCCCGGCCTAGCCGGCTGGCCCAGCTTCGCTGACGTGGCTAGCAGCGACGCCGTCGAGCTGGAAGCCGACAACAGCCTCGGCATGAGCCGCACCGAAGCCACCTGCAAAAACTGCGGCAGCCACCTCGGCCACATCTTCGACGACGCCTCCTCCCCAACCGGCCAGCACTACTGCATCAACTCCGCCGCCCTCGACTTCCAAGAGAAGAAATAAGCCCGCCAAAGCAAGCTGTGATAAAGTTGATTTATGAGCAACCAAACAATACACGTAATTATCACCGGCGGCACGATTGACTCGGAATGGGATCCTGCTGCGGACACAGCTGTCACGGCAAGCGAATCTGTAATACCCGAATACTTCAGCAAACTTAAACTCGACGTCGACTTCACCTATAACACGGTTTTCATGAAAGACAGCCGCAAGATTACGCTTGAGGACATTCAAGCAATTAGCAATGCTGTTGAAAACAGCCCAAGCAGCAAGATATTAATAACACACGGAACTTACACTATGCCTGATACTGCTCGCTACATCCAGGCCCGAACGGGGGGGGGCTTAGACCAAAAGTCTGTTGTTTTAACCGGAGCCATGATCCCGCTTGAAGGTTACAGTATGTCAGATGCTCCGTTTAACCTCGGCTTCTCTATAGCTACCTTGCTGAGTATGGAGCCAGGGATTTTATTATGCATGCACGGCCACTTATTTACGCCTGATGAGGTTGTCAAAAACATGGCCAGCGCTCACTTTTTCTCAATTCAGCAATAAACAACCTACGCGTTGCCGGGATGTCCTTATTCCGGCGTAGCGACAATCTGCTATGTCTAAAGTTAAACATATTATTTTAAATATGAACAATTATCTCAGTAATTTTACTTTATGCAAGTTACTTGTCATGATAGGCCGGTAAAACACTAGCAGAATAATTCAAGGAGAAAACTCATGTCAGGAAGAGAAGACGCCCCCGGCGCTGCACCACAACCAGACCCAGCTGACGCAAATACATCCGACCTTACAAACCCGGAGCAACTAGCTAATGATGCTGCCAAACGGCTGGAAGCCGTGTTTGAGGCCATAGTTGGTGGTGAAACTGGTGTACGAAGTGTCTTTGATAGGGTTGGGCAATCAGAGCGGCGACCGCAAGACGGCGAAACGCCTGCCTTATATGTAGACCGGATCGGGACCGTAGCCGGCCATGCCGGTGTAGATGTTCCGATAACGGCAATTGAAGCGAATCGTCCGGAAACAGTGCCGGCACCTTACATACCTTCGTCCAGCCGAACTTTGGATAGGGCTGACGTGACCTTAGACTTCGGCGGACATCTTAATGATAGCCTGCGGCCAAGCGCGGGACCGGAAGCGCGTACTCATATGACACGTTTTGCCAGAGTTGTAACTAAGAATGAAGCCGGCGAGTCCCTATACGAAGACGTGGCTTTTATGGCGGTAGGAGACCTTACCGAATCTGAGCAAGAGAATGGCAGGTTTCGGGTTCGAAGAAACCGACTCGATGGTAGCGACAATCCTGAGTACTCTCAAGAGGTCCATACCGACGTTGAAGCTTTCACCAGGATTACTACTGAGGCAACCGACATAGTTTTAGCTGCGGCTAAGGCACGTTCTGAAAAGGCCCAAGCCGAGACGGCTGCGGCTCATGTACTCGGCCCACTCGAAATAGCCCAAGCCTCACAAGTCCTCGAGACACTTTAGTTAATCGGACCTAATGGCTGGCAGCCGCTTTAGAGCTTTGCTTCTTGACGGTTTGCAAACCCTGGCGGATTGAGGCTACGGCCCGGTCGACTTCGAAGTCGCGGACGATCATCATGATTTCGTTGAGAGTGGTGATGATCTCGATAACTGATATTCCCTCCCATGCCAAAATGCGTAGAGGAAACTGCAGCACGCCGGTTCGTTCAATCTGACCGTGTGTTCGCTGCAGGCTGATACCTGTCAAATCAGGGATAGTGTGGGTGATAGTCTCGCCCTTGAGCAAGACTTCAAGATGACTTTTAAGACTGGTGCTAGTAATAATCGTCGTTTCGTACTGACCTTGGGTAACGATGAACAGGGCGGTATTTTGGTCAGCAATCACTTTAGCTAAACGTGACAGCTTGCCAAGCAAGGTAGGAGAATTCTTAACTGTCAGATCAAGGAGATCTGACCTAAGTCCTAGATTCGCTAAGTAATCGGCCGGGTTGACTTGATAGTAGGGCTTCATGGTAGCGCTATAGCGTTGCAGGGCTATAAAAACTGCGCTTTCGCTGACGTCCTTGACTAAATCGCGCTCAATTTGTGGCTTAAGCTGTCGTGCCAGCGCCGATAAGTTTACTAATTTGTCTGACATTGCTTCACGCAAATAAGGCGATTGGTTAACCAGTTCTTCGACTTTTTCAGGGATAGTGATCATATGCTGTGTCTAGAATTATACACAATTTATTATATATGAACAATTATATCAGTAATTTTACATTTTGCAAGTGTTTATGTTTTAATTGCTGGGTAAACCTAAGGAATTTTTATGTCCAACCAAGCTGAACTACAATCTGATACCGGCAATGTAGGCCAAAGCCCTACAGTTGACCAGCTAATATTACCCGGTATGGTAGACTTTGAGTTCTTAGACGCCAAAGCCCAGCCCGTATTGCAGGCCGCTTGTTTTGCTATTACTAAGCTTCATGCGATGAATGTACAAGCAAGGAAACTAGCGTCTCCAACTCCTTGGGAGGATCTTACCTATGATAAGCAAGTTGACATTAATGCTGGCGAGCCGAGCTATATTAGTGCCGATTTTGCTCTAAATGGCTATGTGTACGCTCGTACTCTTGCCGAAACTGTCAGAGATCCTGACTTTCTAAAGACGGCCGTTTTTGACCTGGGGAAAAGCCGATTTACACCTGAAAGTAAACGACCGCTCGATTTTGAGCAAGCCGAGTTGCCTGGCAACATCTCCGTTTATGGGGAGTATGTCGCGCAGATTATGCGAAGTTTGTCTTCAGTCGCCGATGTCCGTCTGTTACAAGATATGCGTTTCCGGAACCCCGGGCCGAAGACGCACGATTTTTCTCAAGAGCTAGCTGGCGAGCAATGGGTACACGATTTAGCACCTAACCTTACATTCGATGCTCGTTACGTGCCCTCTGTTAAAACCGATGGCGGTGAGGGCTTCAGCACCGATGTTAATTTTGAAGACCGCGACGAAGGCCAACTGATGGTTACAGGGAGTTGGCACCCTGGCAAGACATTATACGATCCAGAGGAGAGTAAATGGTCTTTATATAGACAAGTTGGCAGGGTGTCCAGGATAGAAACGATCATTCAGCGCAGGTCTTTGATCAAGCCCGAATTCCAATTATATAGGACACAAGAAGTTATTGATCTTGACACAGGAGCTAGAGACTTAGTGATAATGGGGCGTAATGTAACCGATCTTGGTGAGGTGCAAAGAATTGGGGAATGGCGGCATCTTTATCAGGGTGAGGCTGAAACTTTGGGGCAGATTCTCTATCCCGTTAATGGCCTACCACAGGATCCGAATACTAGAGTGGCTGTAGTTTAATATCTGGCTCAAGTAGTTGACGGCCCTAGGCTATGTAGGTAAAAAGCAACAACTATTTTACTTAGATATAGATTTAGTTTATAATATAGCTAAATGAGTGAATTTACGGATGGTGACGGAATAGCCTACTCAAAAATGCCAGCAGAATTATTTGCGGTCTATCCGGGCAGCTTTGTTGATTATGGGCTGGCTAACCCGGCAATATTGCCTGATTATGGGCCTTATGCCCGGCAGGCCTTTGATTTAATTACGCGTCGCCCGGATGAATTAATCATGCTAGAAGGTACTCATGGCATTGGTAAAACCACTCAACTTATTCCAGAATTGCTCAAAACGGGTCAGCAACATGGCTACCAAGACCTCGGGAGTATATCTGTTATAAATTGGGAAGGGGGTCTGGTTATTTATCTGGATGGACATCAACGCATGCTTCAGGCTGCCAACAACTTTGATTTGCACCCTAGTGTTGATGACAGGTTTCATTTACCCGAAAGAGATGATCAAATGTCAGAAGTCAGCGAAGAACTTCGTAATCGATTTGAAAGCGCAACCACCCCAGGCCTATTCATATTTGATGAAGCCGTAGGCGCTGCGGAGGACCTCCCAGCCTTTACCAGAAGGGTTCTCGATGAAGCACGGGGAAATGGGGTGACAGTTGCAATTACCCAGCCGGTCAGGCTATGGGAAGGGCACCAAATGGATTACAGACTAGATATTGAACGCTTGGAGATGCTTGTAGATAGAAAGGTAACGGCAGCCGCAATAAATGAGGTAACGGTACTGCAAGCCAAAATACCCGGCTTGTTAACGGCTTTAGGTGTGGAGCTGTCTCTTGTAGATGATTTTGAGCAAAATCCTAATCTGCGCCGATTGCGGGTAGTAGAGTATATTGCCAACCAAATTATTATTCAACGCAAGAGGCATAACGAAGATGACTTTATATGGGACAGAGAGTACATTACCTCAATAGTTGACCTGCTTGATATAAGTAATGAACATGAAGAGAACAGACGTTTAGGATCATCGCGTAGATGGAATAGGCTGGGCCTCAGTCCCGACCAGGTTAGAGCTATTAGGCTTCAATTCTCAACAGCTCGCGGTTAACTAGATAGACGACTGGCTGAGTGCTTGGTGCCCCAAGCCGCCATTTGGCGGAGGATGGGGAGGAGGTCGGTGCCTTTGGGGGTGAGGGCGTATTCGGTGCGGGGCGGGACTTCGGCGAAGCTGCGGCGGGTGATGATGCCGTTTTCTTCCAGGTCGTCGAGGCGTTGGCTGAGGGTGCGGGGGTTGATGTTGCCGACCGAGCGTTCGAGTTCGCAGAAGCGTTTCGGGCCGGCGAACAGGTCGCGCAGGATCAGGGCGGTCCATTTGTTACCGATGATTTGCATGGCGCTGGCGATGCAGCCGACATGCGGTTCTAGTGGTTTGG
>DASRLG010000047.1:0-8508 GCA_035648575.1 Candidatus Dormiibacterota bacterium | reverse complement strand
ACTTATAATTATACAGACGAGGCTATATTTTGTATACCGTGTCAGGTCTTATTGATTGAAGCCCAGTCTTCGTTGCCATGGCCGGCGGCCCGGACTTTTTGATAAGCGGCCAGCACGTCGTCCAGAATCGGCAATTCTGTTCCGGTGTCCATTTGCCGGGCATACTCCAAGTCCTTGGTAATCCAATCGACTGAAAAGGTCAGTGGTATTTGATCCTGCTGATAAGCTGTCCAGGCCAGGTTGGTGACTGCCCCGCCCGGCCGGTCGCAGAGAGCTGGCCCGACTTTGGATAAGTCGAGGCCTTCAGCTTTGGCTAGGCGCATGGCTTCGCCGAAGGCGGCTATATGGGCAGCCTGCAGGCCGTTCAGTACCAGTTTGTATTTCATGCCCGACCCGGCCGGCCCGAAGTAAAAAACCTTTGAGCTTATAGCTGCCAGATCAGGCTTAAGCGACTCCAGCTTCTTCTCATTGCCGCCTGCCAGCAGACTAAGCGCGCCGCTCTCTGCCGCGACCCGGCCGCCGGTCAGGGGCATATCAAAGAAAGTAAAACCCTGTTTGGGGCACAATTCGCCCAAACTGATCGTCCAGTCGACCGAAAGCGTGGCGCTGGCAATCAGGACTTTATCTTTGTCGGCGCCGGCCAGAATGCCATCGGCGCCTTGCCAGACAGCTTGCGATGACTCGTCATTGGCCGTGACCTCGAAGATTATATCGGCCTGCTGTGTCACTTCTCTTGGAGTGGCAGCCAGAACGGCACCAGCCTGCCGCAAGACTTCAGTTTTTTTGGCGGACCGGTTCCAGATGGTAACTTCATATCCGGCTTTGAGGTAGTTAGCGACTATGCCGCTGCCCATAATTCCCGTGCCAATCACACCGATTCTTTTCATACTTCGAATTATAACTGTTTTTAGCCCGGCCTGACCAGAAGCGTTTATAATAGGGCTATGAAAATCAAGGTTATAAGTTTGAATATGTGGTGGGGCGGCAACCTATTTCCGGCGATTCTGGATTTCCTTCGAACTGAGTCCCCCGACATTGTCATGTTGCAAGAGGTGTACAACGGTACGAAACCGGAATTCGAAGATAGGTACCGGTCGATGCAGGTTTTAAACGACAGTTTAGGCTATGCTTACTCGGACTTTGTCCAAGCCTTCATTCATGACAGTCCGGTCGGGATGGTGCCCCAGGGTAACGCCGTGCTTTCCAGGTTTCCAATCTCGGCTCGCGCGTACAGTTTCATTACCGAACCGATCAAAGAATCATATAAGGACCTGCCGGAAGAATGGCCGATAGAACCCCGTGTTTTGCAGCATGTCGAGCTGGATTCACCGGCCGGAGAAATTAATGTATTTAACATGCATGGCATCTGGGATTTGGCGGGCGACAATTATAGTCCGGAGAGGCAGCGGATGGGTGAAACTATCCTTGAGGAAACTCGAGGTAAGCGAAACGTGATTCTAGGCGGCGACAGCAATGCCACGACCGGTAACCAGCTTATGCGCGAGTTGGAGAAGCCTTTCAGGAATGCCTTCGGCCAGGAACTGAAAACGACCTTTAACATGCGGCGCAAAAAGAATCCGGGCTATGCCACGTCAGTCGTAGACGTTATCTATGTCAGTCCCAGCCTAAAGGTTTTATCGGCCGGCTGTCCGGATGTTGACATTTCCGACCACTTGCCTTTAGTGGTGAATTTAGAGCTTGCGTAACTCTCAAGTATCAGCTTAGCGGAGTTAATCCTATGGCTATCCTATCAGGCCTGTCGTAGGGTATAATTAAATGTAATGGATCAAATTCTGCTAGCCGAACGTATGGCCGGCGTAAGTCAGAGTGCCACGATGGCCTTGAACGCCCGCGCCAAACAACTTGCCGCCGACGGTAAGACTATATATAACCTCACAGCCGGTGAGCTGGCATCAACCACTCCTGACTATATTCAAAAGCATGTAGCTAGTACACTGCACGAAAACAAATATACGGCGGTCGCCGGCTTACCGGAGTTACGCGAGGCCATCGCCGCTGGTGCCCGCGATTTTTACGGCCTTGACTGGATTCAAGCCGAGAACGTAGTCGTCACGGCCGGAGTCAAGCCGGCGCTGTACGTCGCGCTTATGGCGCTTATTAACCCCGGTGATGAAGTGATTTTACCAATACCGACCTGGGGTAGCTTCGCTAATTCAATCGAGCTTTGCGATGGCCGGGCGGTCAAAGTACCGCTGACCAGCGACTTTGACCTTGATGTGGCCGCGGTGATGGCGGCTATAACGCCTAAAACCAAAGCGATTTTGATTAACTCGCCGCAAAACCCGACGGGCGCGATATATTCAGAGAAAGCCTTGCGTGAGCTGGCCGACAAGCTGAAAGGCAGCGGAATCACCATCCTATCAGATGATATCTACTCCAAGCTCGTTTACCAGGAAGGTTTCGTACCGACACCCAGCTGCGGCTTTGAACACGTAATCATTCTGAATGGCTTTTCCAAGAGTCAGGCCTTGACGGGCTGGCGGATTGGTTATTTGATCGCTCCCAAAAACGCGGCTGACGCCATAGTCAGCATCCTTAGCCATACCATGACTAATGCTGCCGTTCCCAGCCAGCAGGCCGGTTTGGCGGCCGCTGACCAAGGCGACCAGCCGCCGGCAGAAACGATTGCCTTGCTTAAGAAGCAGCGCCAGATGGTGGTTGACGCTCTATCTGGTCTACCGGGCCTGGACTTCCAAGAGCCGGCGGGCGCTTTTTTCTTCTTCCTCGACGTGCATAAGCTGGCCAAGACCAGTGCCCAGTGGTGCGAAGATTTATTGGTGCAAACAGGGGTGGCACTAGTGCCTGGCGAGGCCTTTAGCGGTCCTGGCTATGCCCGTTTGAGCTTCGTGACCGACGAATCTACCCTCCGGGCGGCACTTGATCTAATCGCTAGGTTCGTCAAGCAAGAGGCCAAAGCATGAGACGCATCCCGCCAACCATCGCCAGCCAACATCCCGATAATGCCTTGCCGCCCTACTGGGATAAGGCCAAGCAAGCTTTCATTGGTGCCTATAGCGAGATGGCTGAGGCCGTCAGTTGTTTCCAGGAACTGGGCGTTAGCGAATACATGTGGGACTGGGAAGGTAAACATGCTGACGCGGCCGTCATCGACCGTTTATTCAGTGAATATTATGACTATTTTTCGAAGGTTCAGCTGGGCCGTGACAAGTTCCTGACTTTCCGTATTCCCAACATCTGGGAGGAAAAGGGCTATAACTTGCTGCAAGCCATGACTGTCGTCTTGAGCGGCGAGGACTTCGCGCGCGACCTGAAATTCCAACAGCGGCCGCTGTTCGAAATGATCCTGCCCATGACCGAACGGGCCGACCAACTGGAGCACATGCAGGAGCTGTTCCAAAAGCTGGCGCACTTCAAGTCCGAGCAGTTTACGGCCGACCAGCCGGCCAACAATGACTACCTGGAAATGATTCCCTTGGTGGAGAGCGTGGAAAGCCAATTGGCGGTGGCTGACTTGCTGACCGAGTACGTCGCGATGCACCAGAAGCATTTTAAGCGTAAACTGGAATATATCCGGGTGTTCTTCGCCTGCTCCGACTCGTCTCTAACTTCGGGCCTGCTGGCCGGTATTCTGGCGAACAAGCTGCTAGTTATCAGGCTGTATGAGTTCCAGAAGCGTACCGGCATCAAGATTTTTCCGTTTGCCGGCCCCGGCAGCCTGCGTTTCCGCGGCGGCCTGTCGCCGTACACGATCGACCGGTTTTTACAGGAGTATAGCGGCGTTCGAACAGTGACAGTGCAGTCGGCGTTTCGTTACGACAACCCAATCGAGGATGTCAAAGCCGCCATCGCCAAGCTGGAAACCGAATTGCCCAAAACACCTATACCGACACTATCAGCCGATAAGCAGGCTCGTCTGGTCGCCATCAGCGAACAATCGGCCAAACTGTATAGGAGCACCATCAAACAGATCGCCGATGACATGCAGGTTTATTTCAAGGCGGTGCCGAAGCGCCGCGATCGCCGCCAACATATCGGCTTGGTGGCTTATGCCCGTTCGATGGGCGAACAAACTTTGCCGCGGGCTATCACTTTTACGGCCGCGTTCTATTCGATTGGGGTGCCGCCGGAGTTTATCGCATTCGGCCGCAGTTTGGGTAACCTGAGTCCGGCTGACCTGGAATTGCTTAAAACGGTTTACCCCAATATCGCCAGTGACCTCGAAGCCGCCGGACGCTACTTTAACGCCGACAATTTGGAAGCCCTGGCCAAAGCAAACCCGGCCTGGCAGCGGATTCAAGAAGACGTGCAGTCTGTCCAAACGGTCCTAGAAATTGACCTTGGCCCGCAAACAGACGACGAGAAAGCCCACCGCAAGCTAACTACCGCGGCCTTGGCGCTCAAGGATGACCCGGCCATGCTGGGTGAAGTGATTACTAAAGCGGCCGTCTTGCGCCGCAGCCTTGGCTGATTTAAGCGTTATAGCTGCTGGAACTGGTCGTGCCGCCGTGGCCCGTCCAGTTGGTGTGGAAGAACTCGCCGCGAGGCTTATCAACCCGTTCGTACGTATGAGCGCCGAAGTAGTCGCGTTGGGCCTGTAACAGATTAGCTGGCAAACTTTCACTCCGGTAAGCATCATAAAAGGCCAGCGCCGTGCTCATGGCCGGGACCGGTATGCCCGCTTGGACGGCATTGGCTACCGTAGCTCGCCATGAAGCTTGGTTAGTCTCGACGGCTTTAGTGAAAAACGGGTCTATCAACAGGTTGGCGAGGGCCGGATCCTTATCAAAGGCGGTCTTGATGTCGCCGAGGAAACGGCTGCGAATAATACAGCCGCCGCGCCACATCAGGGCTATGCCGCCGTAGTTTAGGTTCCAACCGTATTCGGCGGCCGCGGCCCGCATCAACATATAGCCCTGGGTATAGCTGATAATCTTGGAGGCATAAAGGGCTTGGCGGATTTGCTCGGCTGCAGCTTTGGTATCTGCCGGAGCTATCGGTGTCGGTCCAGCTAAAACCTTAGATGCGGCAACCCGCTGGTCTTTGAGCGCCGAAATACAACGCGCGTATACCGCTTCACTGATCAAACTAACCGGCTGCCCGAGTTCGGCCGAACTGATGACGGTCCACTTACCGGTGCCCTTCTGGCCCGCGGAATCGAGGATTTTATTGACTAACGGTTGTCCGTCCGTATCCTTAAAGGCCAATATTTCGGCTGTAATCTGGATCAGGAAACTGTCAAGTTCGCCCTTGTTCCAGTCTGCAAAAACGGTGGCCATTTCATCAACGCTAAGACCAAGGTAATCTTTCATTAACTGGTAAGCTTCACCTATCAGCTGCATGTCGCCGTACTCTATACCGTTGTGTACCATCTTAACGTAATGTCCGGCACCGCCTTCGCCGACCCACTCGCAACAGGGTGAACCGTCTTCGACTTTGGCGGCGATGGTCTGGAAGATTTCTTTGACGTGCGGCCAGGCTGCGGCTGAACCGCCGGGCATAATCGATGGGCCATGGCGGGCACCGTCTTCGCCGCCGGACACGCCGGCGCCTACGTACAACAGGCCTTTCGACTCGACGTATTCAACACGGCGGATAGTATCGGTAAACAACGAATTACCGCCGTCAATAATAATATCCCCAGACTCCAGGTACGGCAGTAAATGTTCGATCGTCTGGTCGACGGCCTCACCGGCTTTGACCATCAGCATGACGCGCCGCGGAGACTTGAGTTGGGCCACCATTTCTTCTATGGAGTGCGTGCCGATAACATCGGTGCCCTTAGCTTCGTTAGCCAGGAAGTCGTCAACCTTGCTGACCGTCCGGTTGAAGGCCGCCACGATAAAGCCATGGTCATTCATGTTCAAAATAAGGTTCTGGCCCATCACTGCCAGGCCCATCACTGCAATATCAGCTCGGGGTTCAGAATTTTCGGCCACTAGGAAATTTCCTTCGATGTTTCGTTCACTGCCTTAATTGTATAATAATTGGCCGTTTTTCGAGAATGGGGGCCACGTGAGGCAAGCGGCGTCTTTTATATGGCGGTACTAGTATAACGTGACCATGGTCGCGCTGTCGGATATTCCGCTTAATTCGCTTACCTGGTCGGTCGGAACTGTGGCATGTCTGGTTTTGAGCTACCGGAGCTTCGCCAGCTACCGCCGTTCGGCTAACGAACTATCTAAATACATTGCTTGGTTCGGATTGATTATGGGTATTGCCCAGGGGTTGTTCGCGATTCCACCGTTATTCACGCTTGACCTCGGCACGTTGAGAATTGTTTATATATTGGTCGAGCTTTTCGTTTATATCAGTGCCGTGGCGCAGGCGGCTATCCTCTGGTGCCTGATGTTGAGATCCCGCCTGTCGATCTACTTCGTGATTATTCCGATAGCCGTGCTCGGGACGCTTGCCTGGCTGTATTCCATACCTTATGCCAGCGTCCATCTGGACAAGCGCTTCATTAACTACCACGACCCGTTATTTTCAACCTTGGTTGTCGGCGTAATGCTTATCGGTTTGTTCGTGCCGGTCGGTATTTATTTCTTGCGATCGGTTGCCGGGCAGGTGTTACTCAAAGCCAAGCTCAACTCTTTGGCGCTTGGCGTGCTCTATGTCGGCATCGGTATTTCGACCGGTGGTTTGGAGCTTCTGACTGGCGAGGTTTTGACTCGCGGTTCAGCTATTGCGGACACTGTTTTATTCGCTGGCCTGGTGGTTGCCTTCCTATGGCCTCGCCGACCGCTGCCGGAATCCCGTCAAACGACTACGAATCTAAGTCTTTGACACGTAAGGATTATTCGTAATATAGAAACGCCAAGGTACGTCTTTGCCACGGCTAATGCCTATACGGGTGGCCTGTTTAATCTGGCTGAACGGTAACTGCTCAGAGGCAATCAGCTTAAGCGGTGGCTGGCTTAGATCATGTCCGTTAAGAGTTTTATCGATGCCCAAGGCCTGGCAGAATTTGGCCGGACCGTTAGTCAGCTCAATACCGTCTCTGCCGTTACGCCTCAAAGCCATAATATCTTCACCGGCCAACGGCTCGACCGCTCGGATCAACACGGCCGCGCCATAACCGGCCGGCCCAACCACGATATTGCAGCAATAGTGCATCCCATAAGTGAAATAAACATATAGGTGTCCGGCCTCCCCAAACATAACCTTCGTGCGTGGTGTCTGGCCGTTGTAGCTATGGCTGGCGACATCGGTTTGGTCGTAGGCTTCGGTCTCCACTATCCGTGCCCTCAATAACCGGCCGTTGATTGTCCGCTCCAGCAGGCAGCCCAGCAGGCGCGGCGCGGTTTCGGCGGCCGAACCGTTCAGGTCGATTTTACTGATTGGCAACGGCATAGAACTCCTTGCTCATATCATCCGTTCAACAATATGCGCTTCCCTGTCTAAGTATATCCGTGTTTCAAGCTGTTTGCAGGTGTCGCTCAAAAGGCCGTTATTGTCAAAAGTAACATCGGCGAAGTGGTGGGCCGCGGCTACTTCATGCTCATATTCTCTCATGCGGGTGGCGATTTCCGCTTCTGACTGGCCGCGAGCTCTCATCCGTTCCGGTAGAACTTCCGGTGAAGCATCGATTTGGTAGACGCGCGTGTTACGGTAATAGGCTTTGAACCGCGGTATGAACACCGGTTTCAGGACCATCAAAGCTTCCAGGCCATCGGCCGGCTTGTGTAAAAAAGGCACACCGTAACGCGCGTTGTAAAGAGTCTCTTCAGCTAAGAAACCGCCGACGCGGCTCTGGGTATCAAACGCCTCATCAGTAACAAAAAGATGATCGTAATAAGTATCGGTTTCGCCAGGCCTGGGTTTGCGCGTGGCCCAGGTAGGCTGTGGCTCAACGATACCGGCTTCATATAACTTGACGGCCAAAGACGACTTGCCGACGGCCGAAGCCCCTATAAGTAGGATAACTAAAGCCTCCGGGTCCAGCATTTCGCGCGGCCCAATCATCTTTTCACCCCCAACCATTCAGCAAACATAGCATGAATACAGTAGCACGCTTATGATTAGGATCACCCGAATTCAAGCAGAATAATCGTTGAAATTGTTGCATCCAAGAAGATGAACTATTTGCCCCACCTACTGCTACAGATGGCAGATAGCCAAAACAGGCATCATAGTCTAAAATCATTAGCAACATGGAAGAAACCAAACCGTCGTCAAAAATAGTAATCGTCGAAGATAACGTCAGCTTGGCCGAGATCTATAAGACGCGCCTGGAACTGCTCGGTTATACCTGTTTCACGGCCTATGATGGTCAAACGGCTCTTGCCATCATCGAAAAAGAACTACCTGACTTAGTGCTGCTAGACCTGATGGTGCCAAAAGTCGCCGGCGACCAGATCCTTGAGAGAATGCGCTCCAGCGATTGGGGCAAAAGCATCCCGGTCTTCATCATCTCTAACCTCAACGAAGTCGATGCCCCGGCCGGCTTGCGCGACTTTGATATCAAGGGTTATGCGGTCAAAGCCAACCTATCAAACGACCAACTTGACCAACTCGTTGACGCTATCC
>DASRLG010000046.1:0-18049 GCA_035648575.1 Candidatus Dormiibacterota bacterium | reverse complement strand
ATACTATATTATGTATAGTAATAGAGTTAAATGGGGATATTTCATGAAAGCAGCCCAGATCAGCAGTTACGGCGGGCCAGATGCCATAACCATAAACAATGACGCTGCCAAGCCCGAAGCCGGGGAAGGCCAGGTGTTGGTCGAAGTTCATGCCGCGGCTATCAACCCATTTGACGTAAAAGTCAGCGAAGGCGCCGTCCGACAAATGGCCGAACTCGATTTCCCGGCTACGTTAGGCGGGGATGTCGCCGGAGTCATAGCTTCTGTTGGCAATGGCGTCACCGGTTTCGAGGTCGGCCAAGAGGTATATGGCCAGGCCAGCCCTCTCGGCGGCGATGGTTCGTTCGCTGAGTTTACCCCCGTAAGTACTGAACGGTTGGCGGCCAAGCCGACCAGTCTGGACTTCGCTTCATCTGCTGCCTTACCGCTAGTTAGCGCCAGCGCCTACCAGGCCTTGGTTGACCACATCGGTCTGAAAGCCGGTCAGAAAATCCTGATTCATGGCGGTGCCGGCGGCATCGGTTCGGTAGCCATCCAGCTGGCCAAACACCTCGGTGCTTATGTCGCGACCACTGTCAGCGCGACCGAAGCCGAATTCGTCAAAAGCCTGGGTGCCGATGAAGTCATCGACTACCAACAGCAAGACTTTACCCAAATACTCAAGGATTATGACGCCGTTTTTGATACTGTCGGCGGCGAAACTAACAGCAAATCATACACTATTCTTAAACCTGGCGGCGCCTTGGTATCAATGGTCGCTCAGCCCGATGAAACGCTAGTCAAACAATACGATATCCGCTACACCGCGCAATTCAGCCATGTTACGACCGAACGCCTGGCCAAAATCGCCGAACTGGCCGACAACGGCACGCTCAAAATCAACATCGACAAAAGCTTCCCGCTGGACCAAACCGCCGAAGCCATGCAATACCAGTCAACAGCTCATCCCCGCGGCAAAGTCGTAATCACGGTCAAGTAACAATCAATTACCGATCTTAGCGGCTGGCTGCGCTAAACCGTTATAATTGGTAGCCTATGGATGCCCACAAGAAGCGACTGCTTGGTATACAGGCCCAGGTTAAAAATCGTCATCCCAGGCAGTTTATTAAGATTTATCATGGTTCCAGCAACTCTACGCGCTTGCCTGATTTTGAGGGCCGCCACGTAGTTGATACCAGCGCGCTGAAACATGTCATAGAGATTAATACCAAGCAAAATTACGCTATTGTTGAGCCAAGCGTGCAGCTTGACGAACTCGTGGAAGCCACGCTTAAGCATGGCCTCTTACCGCCCGTGGTAATGGAATTTCCCGGTATTAGCGTGGGCGGTGGCATACAAGGTGGTGCCGCCGAAAGCAGCTCTTTTAAGTACGGCGGTTTTCACCACACGGCCTTGGAGTACGAAGTAGTGCTCGGCAATGGGGAGGTGCTGCACGCCTCGCGTTCCAAGCATGCCGACTTGTTTTGGGGAACCGCCTGTTCCTACGGCTCCGTCGGCATTCTCGCATCTGTCAAACTGCAGCTTATACCTGCCAAGCCATACGTAAGGCTACGATACCAACAAACAGATAGCCCGCAACACATGGTGGAAATAATCGATGGGCTTATGGAAAACTCCCAAGGCCTTGATTTCGTAGATGGAATTATCTTTTCGCCGACTAGCGCCGTAGTTATGAGCGGCAAGTTTACTAATAAGCCGTTTGAGCCGCTAACCACAACCAGGCGTCCGGGTGATGAGTGGTTTTACCTACACGTGAAGGGGGTGCTCAAGAATTATCGGACCAAAAACTACGAGGAATGCATACCCATCAGGGATTACCTGTTCCGTTATGACCGGGGAGGGTTTTGGGTCGGGGCGCTTGTTTATGACTACTTAAAGCTGCCGTTCACGAAATTTACCAGACGGCTCATGGATCAGGCCATGCATACACGTTTCTTATATAGGGGTGTTCACAAGACCGCTGTTTCACAACGGGTTTTCGCGCAAGATATATTCATGCCAAAAGAAAAAGTTGCGCCTTTCCTGGAGTATGTACGTACTAACCTGGATATTTGGCCCTTGTGGCTGCTGCCTATAAAATCACATAATGAATCTAAGGATATTTTCGGCCTACCGCTCACGAAATCTAAATATTTAATGAACGTTGGCGTATGGGGTAAAACCAAGGCCCGGAACTTCGAGCAATTTAAGCGGCTTAATCGGGCGGTCGAAGAAGAAATTATTAGGCTGGGCGCTCATAAGACCCTGTACGCGCATTCATATTTTCCCAAGCGTCAATTCTGGCAAATATATGACCGTCCGCGATACGACCGGCTACGAAAAAAATATCATGCTGAGGGCGTCTTCGAAGATATATATGATAAAGTTACGGTGACGAGCGAGTACAAAGCCCCTTTTATCAAGGCGTTACTGAATCACTTCAAGAAAAAGTTGACTAGCCGTAAGCCGATACGGTAGATAATAAATGGGGCGAGTGATGGGGCTTGAACCCACGGCCTTCGGGACCACAACCCGACGCTCTAACCGACTGAGCTACACCCGCCATGATCGTTCCCGATGCCGGAAACAGAGGTGATTATAGCTTAAAAAGCGGTTTCCTACAACCGGCTTAGCTTCATCGGAGGCCTTTTTATAAGACGGTTTTCCAATAGTACCAGAAGTGGGTCAGCAATAACGTGAATATGAAAAGGTACCATACCAGCAGGGCGTCGCCGTGATGACGCCGCAGGAATGATTTAATCCTGGCAGGTATAAACCCCAGCTTCAAGTTGCCTTCGTCCAGGTTATACAACGTCGTGTACCAGAGCACCGGCGGCACTATCATCCAGACCACGAAACAGTAGGGGCAAATAGCATCGATTCGATAAACTCCCTCGAAAAATAGGTAGACGAAGAAGCAAAAACCAGCCAATGCCGCAACGTTAATGGTCCGCCATAACCACCTGCGAAACGTTGCCCCGGCTATAAGCGCCAGTCCTAGCGTAGCCAAAGCGCTAAAACCCATCAACCCAAAAATCGTATTAGGCACGCCGAGCACACTGGCCTGCTCGGTCTTCATGACCGAACCGCAGCTTAATATAGGACTTATGTTGCAGGAGGGCCGGTAAGCGGGGTTCTTGAGGACTTGAATCTTATCGTAGGTTAACGCGAAAGAGGCTACACAGCCGATAATACCGGCCACCAAGAAGATATATGGCAGGACTTGCTTGAGGGTCGGTTTCTTCTTGGGCAGAAGCTTTCGCATGCCCTCATTCTCTCATGGTCCCTACGGGTTCGCTACTATTGCCCACCAGGGCAGGCGCTTGACGATGTAATTATCAAGCGACCAGGTGCTCCTGACAGATAACCTATCGAGGCCGTACAGAGATAGGAAGACTACAGCATAGATTATTCCAGTACCGATGTCGGTCGAAGAGGCACTGTAGGGGCCGCCAAAACCTTCGGGTATGGCCCAGATGAGCAGGCTGAAAACAGTTGCCGATAAATACGTAGCCCGGCGGGCTATGCCAAAAACCAGGCTAATCGCGATCAAAGTCTCAACGATAGTTATCAATACGGCAAAAACGTGAGGACTATGGGATAAAAACTGGGCCCAAAAGTTAAACCAGCCGTGCAGCCAGGCCGGTTGGCCGTCGGCCGCGGCTTTGATCTGGTCGAGGAAACCGTTGGCGAAGGCTGGCTGGTATTTAAAAGCCGCGTTGACCGCCCACATCAGGCCAAAAATAATGCGCAAGGTAGCGACATGTTTTGATAAATGTGGCAGGGAATTCTTAGCTGTCATCTTATCGCTAAGCATAACTGCCGACTACTAAATAATCAATGATGCTTATGCTTTTTGGAAATGGTACCCCGGGCAGGATTCGAACCTGCGACCTTAGGCTTAGAAGTCCTCTGCTCTATCCAGCTGAGCTACCGGGGCGCTAGGGGCGCGTAACCTAGTGTATACTATAGCCGTACCCCAAAAAATAAAAAACGCAAATGTTACTTTTCGTCTTATTGCTAATCTTCATAGGTGTTGCCGTGGGCCTGGCTTGGTTCCTGATATCGCACGACCGCGGCGCCAAGGAGCCGATAGCTATGCTTTGGCTAGCGCTCGGTTTGGGTTTCCTAGGCGCGGTCGTGGCCAGCTTCGTCGAGGGCTGGTTGATACCGGCCAGCCATTTGTTACCTGGAACGCCTTATGGTACCTTGCTAGTTACTTCGCTGAGCATCGGCGTAATTGAAGAGGGCTGCAAATTCCTGCCCCTGGCTTTCTTGATTTACAAAAAGCCCTACTTCAATGAACATACCGACGGGGTCATTTATTTCGCGCTGGCCGGCATCGGCTTCGGATTGCCGGAGAATATTCTCTATACCCTGCAATTCGGTACTAAAACCGGGGCCGTGCGACTAGTGATGACGCCTTTCTTCCATGCCGCCACGACCGGGCTGGTCGGCTACTACCTGGTTAAACGTAAGCTGGCAGGGCAATCTCCTCTTGGGATCTGGCTGCCGCTAGCCGGACTCATGGCGCTGCACGGATTATATGATTTCGGTCTGTCGTCAGGCTCAATGCTGTATGCTACCGGCTCGCTGATGATTACTCTGGGTACGGCCGGCGGCCTGTTCATAGCCTTTTTGCGTGCCCAGGAGCATGACCAGGACCTAGGGTTGAGCGTTGTCGGGCATAATTCCTTTTGCCGTTCCTGCGGCTATGCCAACCCCCACCACCACCTCTATTGCGCCCGCTGCGGTAAAAATGCTTAAATAGGCCTGAAACTCCAAACAAAAACCAAACCGATGACTTGCCCAAACTGCCAACAAGCAACCGAGGACTCCGCCGCCTTTTGCGGTAATTGCGGGCAGGCGCTATCGCCGATAGCCCAGGTAATGAACAACCAGCAGTCGGCGCCGGATAATACCCAACCTCTGTCTGGATCACTCGCGCCGGCCGGTGTCGCGGCCAGTGTTCCCAATTATGCCTTGGCCAAACCCGGCCAGCACACCGGTGAAACCAAAGCCTTGCTGGCCTTGATTTTCGGCATTGCCGGTATTGCCGGAGCGCTATTTATAGCGTTAATCGGCCTGGTCCTGGGTGTTGCCGGTCTTATTATGGGCACTATGTCCCGCGTTGGGCCGAGGCGCGGTCTTAGCACGGCCGGCCTGGTTTTCTCCAGCCTGGCGATCCTGGCCAGCCTGGGTGTCTGGACTTACGCTGTCAGGCACAACCCGCAGTTCGCCCAAAACTCCACTTCCGCCGCCCCGGGCGCCGTCGCTCCCGCCGTGGCCGCCTCCGACGTTTCAACCCCCTGCTACTCAGCCGGTTTCGTTAATCAGCTCAATGTCAGTAACGGCGCTGACAGCTGCGACATGAACGCTTTCAACGGCTCCAACCTGAACAGCTCGACCGAGGCCTACAAAGTCTATGCCTACACCGCGAAAACCATTAATGCCAAGGATTACGCCAGCATCTTCAAGCCGGCACTTGAGAAAGACGTCGCGACCAACCTGCCCGGTTTTTCCGTCGATACCGAAACTTCAGGAAGTTTTGCCGGCAGCCCGGCCTATATCGTCAACTCTTCTGATAAAGCCCAAGGGGTCGCCGTCGTCGAAGCCGCGGTGCTGCACAGTGCCGGTCCGGGTGAAAACGTCTTCGTCATGGCTCATGTCGTTAACGGCCAGTCCGCGGATCTAACTACCCTGGAAGCACAGTGGCAATGGAAGTAACCTCGTCCAGACGGCAGGTTAAACGACTGCACCGACATGCCGCACCGGTCTTTATGGTAGCCGCGGCCCTCCTAGCCCTGCCGGCCATCATATTAAACGGTTATAACGGCACGGGCCCGAACTCCGCGAGTATCCTCTCCAAGGGCCTGGTCACCCAAGTCCTGCACGTTAGGCCAACCCCCAACGGCTTGGCCAAAATAACTTTCGGTCCGGCGCCATCAGGACCAAACGCCAACCCGGCTCTTCAGGCCGGTCTGGCCCAAGCCGGCGCCACCGTCCAGTTATCTCTCAGCCTGCAAGCCCTGCCGGACAATCAATAAACAGTTTCATTGGTGCGGGTGGGGAGAGTCGAACTCCCGTCACTAGTTTGGAAAACTAGGATAATAACCGCTATACGACACCCGCTCGAACCGCCGGTAATCCAACACCGGCCTCAGCTCCAACAGAGGTGATTATAGCACAAATCGTTAAATTTATTGCGAAGCCAGCGTGCTAAGCGCGGCATTTGTCGGCAAGACGTTTACGCCGGTTGACTTCAGGTAAGACATCTCCGTCTTAAAGTGGGCCGGGGTCGTCGCGTAACCCGAACCGTCACCGCCTGGAGGGGAGGTGCCAATCGAATGATAGACAAGCACCAGCCATTCGTCCTGTTGCTGGGCTTGGGTGATCCAGGCCTGAACCTGTGCCGGCGTAGTAGTGGAGGTCACCAGAATGGCATGAATTTGTCGTGGATTGAAGTTGGCCTTGGTGTTAAACTGGCCGTCCGTAGTCCGATGCGACTGGTAATACTGCATAACAGTATCCAGGGCGGTCGATGTATAAGAACCGTATGGGCTGGCAAAGTCCGTAAGGAGGTAATTTGCCCCCAAAATAGCTTGCAGACCGGTATTATTCTGTGTGATCTGCTGAGTCAGCTGAGAGGACGTCAAGCTAACCATGTCCAGATGCTGGTAAAGGTGAGAACCTATCTCCTGGCCGTCGCTGGCCAGTGTTTTGACGTTGGCTTTGGTCATATAACCTTTGGTGCCTAGCGTGCCGTCGTTGATGTAGAACGTGCCCTTTAAGCTATTGCTTAATAGAACAGGCAAACCATTATTGTAAGTACTGGCATCGCCATCATCGAAGTCCACTGTAACCACTCCATTGTTAAAGTTAACAGGGTTTTGATTGGCGAGCGTATTTAGATAAACGTCATCAAGCGTGAAAGTACCAGGTTCGCTCGTGGCAATCGTGACTTGGATGCTCTTGGTATTAGCTGGAGTAACGAAGTTGTCGTTGTATTGTGACCAGCCGGTGTTCTGAGTGGCAGGGACTGACATCAGGCCCATATATTGCAAACTTCCATTCGTGAGCGTGATGCCGACATAAGCATAAACGTAAGCTGTACCATTTTGCCAGAAGGTCAAGTTGTAGCGCTGGTTACTGGCCACGCTCTGCCAAGCAGTCTGCCAACCGGCCTCGCCGGAACCAGTCATAGTCGTCTGGACAGCGTAACTGCCGGAATGTGACCCGTTAGTGTAAGCAAAAGAAGCGCCGGGACTGCCGTAAGTCTCAGCTTGCCAATCGGCGGGAGTCGTCGGACTTGCGGGGCAGGTTTGCTCGAAACCGCCGTTATACAGGCCGTTGGCGTTAGATATGGTGCAAGCGGACGACGGTAACACCAGACTGGCGTCATCTATGGTTAACTGTCCATTGGAGCTAAGAACGTGGAATATACTGACAGCACTGACTCCACTTGGGATAGTTAAATTCTCGGTGCTTTGAACCCAGCCGGAACTCGCGCCGACACTGCCCAGCCACTGGTAACTGAACGTGCCGCTCGTGCTCTGGTACTGCGCCCAGATATTGGTAGTAGCGCTAGATTCATACCAGTCGTTGTAGGTGTACTGGCTGCCGCTAGTCACGCTGACCGGCGCGAAAATCCATTTGGCGTCACCGTCAACATAGTTGGTGACGGTGGTTTGGACCGCGTGGCTACCCGTGTGGCCGGTACTAGTGTAGCTGAAAGCCGCGGTGTTTGAACCCCAGCTATCAGTGGTCCAGTTATCAGGTTGACCCGGCGTAGTCGACGTTTCCAGCCCCGGATTAGATATTAGATTAGCAGAACTATCGGCGAGAGCCTGCGCTACTGGTAATAAAGTGAAAACTCCTAGCATCACACTTGCCAGTAGTTTAGTAATTCTTGAAAACAACATTCAATTAACCTTTCTGCATTGCTAGATTATTAGCCGCGCCGCTGCGTTCCGGGGACGTCCAAGTAGTTCTTTTGCCGGATATGCTGTTCGCCAGGTTGGGTAGTTTCACGATAGCCTGGATCAGGGCCACGTATTCTACAAGAGACATCAGGTACATCACGATGTACATGGAGGGCGCGAAGAAAGACAGCCTCAGCTTATCCTTGATAGTCAGGTGGGCGCTGGACCAAACGTTTATCAATATGTAAGTAGAAATAACCGTCAAAGCGACCAGGATCGTGGTCGGGCTGTGGTAGTAAATGCTAGTGAAGATAATCAGCGTTACGATCAGGGGTTCGATAATAAATAAGACTTCCAGCAGCAGCGAATAAGGCAGCATAAGCCACGTCAGGCCTTTTGAATAAACGCTGTCGCGGGCGAAGAACAACCTATAATTCTTATAAAACGTCTGCATGCGTCCGTATTTCCAACGAAAGCGCTGGGCGATTAAAGATTTAAGCGATGGTACGGCTTCAGTATAGGTAATGCAATCTGACGCGTAAGCTATACGATGCTGCTTGTTGCCCTGCGCGATAATCTTCATGGTAAGGTCGATATCTTCGGTCATGGTGTTGGTGTCATAATACTCGACCTTTTCAAGCATCTTCCGCCTGAACATTGAACCTATGCCACCGATAATGTACTCGATGTTATAGACGGTCTGAGCCTTTTTCATGTGATACGAAATGAGGTACTCAAACCGTTGGGCCAGACCCAGGATCGTGCCGTTATCCAGGATATTCACATTGCTGGCAATTCCGACAACCCGCTTATCCCGGAAGTATTCGACGGCTTTCTTAATGGCATCGGGGGCAATTAGGGAGTCGGCATCAAGACACATGACTAAGGTTCCGGTAGCTTTGCGCCGGATGGCGTTGTTGAGGACGTTGGCCTTGCCGCCGTTCCTCTGGCCGAAAAGAGTCATATTGATCTTGTCTTTGTGAGCCTTGATAAACTTCTGGACTATCTTCGACGTTCCATCGGTCGAACCGTCATTGGCGATAATAATCTGTAATTTACTCTTGGGGTAATCCAGCTTTGATAAGTACTCCAGGGTTTTATCGATGATAGAAGCTTCATTATGGGCCGGCACGACCAGGCTGACGGTCGGGCGGTAGTATTTTCGTCTGTAGATCTTTTCCGCCTTCAACCGCTTAATGGCGTACACATCACTGCCGATTAAATACAGCGTCATCCGGATAAGATTCACGATGCTCATAGCGATGACATAGGTGACAAGTATTTTTATCGTCTCGTTCATGGCCGTGCTCTTATGGTTTGGCTTTGACCGGTTGATATTTTCTGGACGTCCAGTAGGCGGAAGTACATGGCGTGGCGGAACTGGTACCAGGTCCCGGTGCAGGTGACTAAAATTACCGGATCCCCGCTGTTCTGTTCAGTAAGAATCGAAGTATCGGTCGGCACTACTACTTTTGACTTGTCGTAGTAATAACGGAAACGGTAGCCGTTCTGGGTATCGATAGTCATAATGTCGCCGTAAGCCAGTTGCGAAGTCTTAACGAGAATACCCGGGATGTCATGTCCATAGAGAACAGTAACGCGGGATTGGTCAGTGCCTACCGAGGGGTTCGGATCGGTGTAGTTATTAGTAAAGACGTGCTTGCTGTCGAGAGTCCACTTCTGGGTGGCGAAATTGTAGTATCCGGGGGCCACCGGCAGGTTAATTCCAAGGCGGCCGATTGATATGGAGACAGGTGCTCCGTTAATGGGCGCGACAGGCGAAGCAGCGGCGGCTTTCTTGGAGTTCGTCTGTTTCAGGTACTGAGATAATTGTGCTTTTACGGTTCGGTCGGTGTTGTTTTTACTGATTACGGGCAGCACTATCAGGCCTGCTATACCGACGTATACAAGAATAGCCAGTAGGTATAATCTCAGCTGGCGAATTTGCAAATTCAGCAGTAAGCTGTCTGTATTCATAGTCAGCAACTTCTTTGAGTACTAATTTGAACTAATCTTGTCTTAAGCCAAGAAACGAGCAGCGATGCTCTTCGCGACTTTGCTCAAGATAATCGCAGCCCCACAGACCATAGCTGTGAGAATGACGTAGGACACTACTGCATTACCGCTGGTAAAGGGTAATACGACTGCGCCAGTCGCGACTGTCGTCGCACCGACTATGTTGCCACCACCTAGGCCTCCTGATCCACTCATAGTAACTCCCGTTCACTTAAATAATAAGAGGTACCATCATATATACTACATGTATGCATTTATTGCAAGTAGATTGTATAGTACTTATGCTAAAATGGGCTTTTGCTATTTGCGCAATATAGTTTTAATGCTTATTGATAATTAATAGGTTACAACGCGATCATACCTCAAGGAGCTAAGTCCTTAGATCTCGTGCAGGACCGTAATGCGGGCGCCGAGGCTGTTCAGGCGTTCGGCTATATCTTCGTAGCCGCGGTTGATGGTGTAAACATTGCGCAGGATGGAGTTACCATGGGCGGCTAACATGCCGATCAGTAGTAGGCTGGCGGGGCGCAGTGCAGGCGGGCAAACCACGTCGGCAACTATGAACCTGGTCGGGCCGGTGATATAGATACGGTGCGGGTCGGCCAGTTCGACTTGGACGCCGACCTTGCTCATCTCGGTATAGTACAGCGCCCGGTTTTCGTACATCCAGTCGTGGATCAGCGTTCGACCGTGGCAAACGGCGGCAATTGGCACAAAGTAAGGCAGATTATCCGGGTTCAGGCCGGGGAAGAGGTTGGGGTGGAGTTTCTCGGGCAGGGCCTTGAGGTTGCCATTATGCTTCTCGACGGTGATGTCGGCTAGGTCGGTTATGCCGTTGACGGCTTTGTAGGATTTGCCTTGGCGCAGCTTGAGGCCCATTTTCTTGAGTTTCAGCAGTTCTAGGCCGATCCATTTGTAAGGAACGCGCTGGATGGTGATCTTGGAATTAGTCGTTACGGCTGCCGAGATGAAGAACATGGCCTCGATGGGATCTTCGCTGGGGGCGAAAGTGACGTTTTTCTTGATACGCTCAACGCCTTGGACGGTCAGGAACGGCGTGCCGACACCATCGACCTGGACGCCCAGCTTGCGCAGGAAATTGGACAGGTCCTGGACCATGTAGTCGCCGCTGGCGGCCTGGATTTCAGTCTTGGCGGCGGTGCCGGCAGCGGCCATCAGGGCATTGTTGGTGACCGTGTTGCCTGATTCGTAGAGCACGATTTCACCGGGGTCTTTGGCCGCGACTTTAATTCTATAGTGGCCGCTGGTAGCGACGATGCTGACGCCGAACTCTTCCAGGGCGAACAGGTGTGGTTCGACGGTTCTGGTGCCCAGCTTGCAACCGCCGGCGTAGGGGATGTTGAACTCTTTGTATTCGTGCATTAGCGGACCGATCAGCATCAACACGCTGCGGGTTTTGCGGGCGGCCGTGGCGTTCAGCTTGTCGAGTTGGAGTTTTTCGGGGCGGCGGATTTCCAGGTCGTTGCCTGGCAGCCATTTGACCTGGACGCCGATACTCTCCAGGACTTCGATAATGCGGTAGACCTCTTCAATGCGGGGGAAAGATTTGAATCGGGTCACGCCGTGGTTCAGCAGGCTGGCACAGAGCAGGGCAACGGCGGCGTTCTTGCTGGTCTTGAGCGCGATTTCACCCTTGAGCTCGTGGCCGCCTTCGATGTGCAGGTTGATAGCGCCCTGGTTGAGACTTAATAATTGTTTGTTGAGGACATCACTGATGCGGCCGAGCGTTTCCAGGCTGAGGTTCTGGCGGCCGTGTTCCATGCGGTTAACGGCTGACTGCGAGGTATTCATACGACGAGCGAACTCAGCCTGCGTGAGGCCTTTTTCTTGTCGTACCTGAGCAATTAATTGACCGATTTTCTCGTTTGTCGAGGGCATATGTCACCAGATAATATCATATGTGGCGTTGGAGGCGCAATGGGAATTAGCTCATATGGGAGCTTGGAAACGTAATTTCGTCGGGCTTTGCCTTCGGCTTGCTCCGACTTTGCGTTTAACGTTTTCGGTCCACCATATGAGCTAATTCCCAATAATGCTTTATAATATTAATTACGATAAGTTAAATAGAGGTTGCGCGGATGTCTGAACCGAGTGAGATAATTACCGAGCTTTTGCAGTTCATGGACAAAGATCCGGGGCGCGAAGGCTTGCGTGATACGCCGGAGCGTTACCAGAAGTTCATCAAGGAATTTTTCGAGGACCGCCCGTTCAACCTGACCGTTTTCGAAAACGAGGGCTATGATGAGATGGTTATCCAGACCAACATCGCTTTTTACAGCCTCTGCGAGCACCATTTATTACCTTTCTTCGGTTATGGCGCCGTGGCTTATGTGCCTAACAAAAAAATTGTCGGCCTGTCCAAGCTGACGCGGACTCTCAACCATTTCAGCCGCCGACTGCAAACCCAGGAACGCGTTACTACCCAGGTAGCCGAATTCCTGGAGGAGAAGCTCCAGCCTAAAGGCATCGGCGTCGTCCTAACGGCCCGCCACCTTTGCATGGAGATGCGCGGCGTCGAGAAACCCGGTGCCCAGACCACTACTTCGTGCCTGAAAGGCTCGTTCAAAGCCAACGCCTCGACCAGGAGCGAATTCCTTCAAATCATCCAAAGTAACCTGTTACAATAAAACCATGATCTAGCTACTCTTCATCAACTATCTGCAGAAATTTTAAGGAGGAAAATACCCATGGTTGACGAAGAAATCAGAGCTTTAATCGAAGCCGAAACAAAAAGGCAAACCCAAGGCTTGGAAATGATTCCGAGCGAAAACCACACCTCACAGGAGGTCTTGAACGCGCTGGGTTCACGCCTGACCGACAAATACTCGGAAGGTTATCCCGGCAAACGTTACTACGGTGGCTGCGAAGTCGTCGACAAGGTTGAGAACCTGGCCCGTGACCGGGCCAAAGCACTATTTGGCATGGACCACGCTAACGTTCAACCATACTCCGGCTCGCCGGCCAATATGGCGGTTTACTTCGCCCTGGTCGACCCGGGAGACAAAGTGATGGGCATGGCGCTGTACTTCGGCGGCCATATGACACACGGACTAAAGGTTAACTTCTCAGGTACTTATTACAACTCGGTCCAGTACCAGACCGGCAAAGACGGCTATCTTGACTATGAAGCCATGGCCGCCCAGGTCCAGGCCGAGAAACCGAAGCTGATCTTCGTCGGCGCGACAGCTTATCCGCGGATCTTCGACTGGCAGAAATTGCGCGAAATCGCCGACCTGGTCGGCGCCTGGCTAATTGCCGACACCTCGCACATCACCGGCCTGATCATTGCCGGTGAGCATCCGTCGCCAGCCGGTATCGCCGATGTCATCACCACCACGACGCATAAGACTTTGCGAGGCCCGCGCGGCGGCATCATCCTTTGCAACGGCAATCCGTCCAATCCGCTTAAGAAAGCTGAACGTACTCGTGATAACCTGCCGACTCTCATCGACCGGGCGATTATCCCGGGTCTCCAAGGCGGTCCGCACAACCACCAGACCGCCGCGATCGCCGTCGCTTTGCGCGAAGCCGCCACACCGGAGTTCAAAACATATGGCCAGCAGATCGTGAAGAACGCCAAAGTCCTGGCCGCCAAGCTGAACGCCAAGGACTACCAATTAGTCACTGGCGGCACCGACAACCACCTCTTGCTGGTCGACCTTACGAATAAAGGTATCAGCGGCGCCGAAGCCGAAAGGGCGCTGGGCAAAGCTGGTATAACCGTCAACAAGAATACCGTGCCGTTCGATCCCCGTTCACCATTTGACCCCAGCGGCATCCGCCTCGGCACGCCGGCCTTGACCACTCGCGGCATGAAAGAATCCGAAATGGAACAGGTCGCCGACTGGATCGACCGGGCCATCACCGGACAAAAAGACGACGCCAAACTGGCCTCTATCCACGCCGAAATCCTCGATTTGACCAAGAACTTTCCCTTGCCAAGCGCTAACTAAGACTAGGACAGCAGTTCCGGTTCCTGCTGCAGGGTAATCTCGAATTTGGCCTGTACGGCATCGACGATTTTTTGCTTGAAGGCCATGAGGTCGGCTGTAGTTTTGGCATGTTCGTTGACCAGGACCAGGGCCTGGCGGGGCCAGGTCGCCATGCCGGTCGCCTCGTCATGGTAATCTTTGAAACCGGCTTGCTCGATTAACCAGGCGGCCGGTAACTTAGCGCCGCCGCTTTCGACAGGCCAATATGGCAGGGCCTCAAACCGCCCGCGCAGGTAATCCAATTGGGCCGCGTCGACGATGGGATTAGCGAAAAACGAGCCGGTATTACGTACCAGGGCCGGATCAGGCAGCTTAGCGGACCGAATAGCTATAACGGCCTCGCGTAGGGCGGCCGGTGTATACTCCTTGATACCATGTTCCTCGAAGTACTCCTGGACCGAGCTATAAAAAGGCGGCAGGGGATTACCCTTGGTCAAATGCAAAACCACCGAAGTGATATAGAAGCGGCCGCGGTCCGTAGTTTTGAACCGGCTGTTTCGGTAGCTGAAGCCGCAATCGCTGCCAGCCAGCGTCAGGAAGTCACCTTTCTGGGCATCAAAAGCCTCAATTGTAGTCAAAGTCTGGGAAATTTCTTGGCCGTAAGCGCCGACATTCTGGATAGGCGTCGCGCCGGCCGTGCCGGGAATCAGGCTAAGCGCCTCAATACCGGTTAGGCCGGCCTCCACGCTGCGTCCCACTACCTCGTCCCATGGCTCACCGCTGCCCAAGGTCAGGTAAACATTGGTTTCGTCTTCTTCGAACACTTCGTAGCCGCGGATCTTATCGACTATCACCAGGCCCGGATAACCGGAATCACCCCAGATAATATTGCTACCCTCGCCGATCATGACGGCTGGTAATTGATGTTCGCCGGCCCATTTAAGGGCCTCGGTTACTTCACTCCTGTTCGTTACCTCGGCGAGATAAGCCGCCGGCCCGCCCAAACCCATTGTCGAATAACCGGCCAGGCTGACGTTCTGTGAGATATTCATTAATATCATTATATAGCAGGCACCCGGGAACTTGCGTTCGGCTGGCCGTAAGGCTTATTATAGGTTTATGCGTGAACCTAACGCCCCATATATTACTTTAGGCAGCCACCTCAAATACGTGCGTGAGCAGTCCAGGCAGAGCCTGGCCGAAGTTTCTGACGCCGTTGAGATCGAGGAGCAGCATTTAGTGCGGATCGAGGCTGGCCTGGAACGGCCCAGCGAAGACATCCTGATGCTGCTGATAAGCCATTTCGGTGTCCAGGACCGCGAAGCCGTGCAGTTATGGGAACTGGCCGAGTATGACAGCGATATACCAGAGGTAATCCGGCCGCGCCTGGATCACGAGACGCTCCAACAACTGGGCGGCAAACCGATGGTCATGCTGCTGGCCGTAGACGTACGGACTATGTACAGCGATGGCTTGGAAGTGACAGTCAATCCGGCCGGCGTAACCATGAACTTTACCCAAACCGTTAGCCAGTCCCAACAGGCACCGGTAGCCCGGGTTGGCATGAGCCAGCAACAGGCCGAACAGGTTATTCGCGCCCTTGAACAAGCCCTTCTCCACGCCAAGTACCTGGGTAACACCAAGCTGTTGCCCCCAAACGTGTAAAATTTCTTACAGACCCCACGGTATCATAAGCGTATTCTTCCTGAGTCAATGAAGAAGCACACCTTAAACGCATTAAAACAAACAGGGATCTCCCATGACCATTGAACAGATGCTCAGCAACCTTCACAACATGGCCCAACACACCTCGGTGCCGAAGCCACAACCGAAGCTTAAGAAGTAAATACCGCCGCTGATCACCAGCGGTTATTTTTTGCCCGAAGCCGCTATTTCAGGTATTTTTAAGAATCAAAGAAGTATACTTTGATTATGAGAATATTGGTCGTCGAAGACGAACACAAGATCGCGCAAGCGCTCAAAGAAGGCCTGGAACAGGAATCTTACGCCGTCGACCTGGCTTACGATGGCGAAACAGGCCTGAACACGGCGCTCAACGATGACTATGACCTGATTATCCTGGACGTCATGTTGCCCAAACGCAGCGGCCTGGAAGTCTGCCAGAAGCTTCGCGAAAGCTCCAACCACACGCCTATATTGATGCTGACCGCCAAGAACCAGAACCGCGACGTGGTACAAGGTTTAAATACGGGAGCTGACGACTATCTGGCCAAACCTTTTTCCTTTGAAGTATTGCTGGCCCGGGTCAGGGCGTTACTACGAAGGCCGCCCGACAGTTTGAGCGAGGTGTTGAGTTCGGCCGACCTGTCGTTAAATACGGTTACCAAAGAAGTTAAACGGGCGGGCCAGACGATTACCCTGTCGGCCAAAGAGTATGCCCTGCTGGAATACCTGTTGCGCAACGAACACAAGGTCCTGAGCAAAAACAACATCATAACCCACGTCTGGAATTTCGATGCCGATATCCTGCCCAATACGGTCGAGGTTTTCGTGGCTTACTTGAGAGCCAAAATCGACAAGCCATTTGATAGCCCGCCGCTTATCCAGACGATTCGCGGTTTCGGCTATAAGCTGGGACCGGCCAGATGAAGACCAGCCAGGTAACTGGTTTCTTAGGTTCGGCTACGGCCCGGCTGGCCGCTTCGTACCTGGCCATTATCATGGTGCTTTGTATCAGCTTCAGCTATGTACTTTATAAAACTTCGGCCCATGAACTAGGCCGGCAGATACCACCGGCCTCAATGTTCAATCCTGAACAGCCGGACCCGGCGGAAGGCTTGGAATATCACCATTTCTTCGAACGGCGGATTGACGAGGGCAGGGGGCATTTGCTGGAACGTTTGGTCCTGCTTAACCTGGTGGTGCTGGCTTCGGGCGCTGCCCTCAGCTACTACCTGGCCCGCCGAACGCTCCAACCGATTGAGAGCGCCATGGAAGCCCAAAGCCGCTTCGTAACGGATGCCTCACATGAGCTAAGGACACCTTTGACAGCCATACTGACCAGCAATGAAGTCGCCCAGCGCAAGCCAAACCTGACACTCAAACAGGCCAAGGACACCATCAAAAGCAACACTGAAGAAATAATTAAACTTCAGGGCCTGACAGACGGCCTGCTAAGCCTGGCCGCCCAGGACATAAACACGCCATTATTTGAGCGGCCGGTTTCGCTGCAGGACATAGCCGGCGAAGCAATGAACCGGGTACTGTTGGCAGCCCAGGCCAAACACATCGCGATCCAAGACACAGTGCCCAATATTGAAGTATCCGGTGACCAGGCGAAACTGGCCCAAGTAGCCGCCGTCCTGCTGGATAACGCCGTCAAATATAGCCCGAAAAAAAGCACCGTTTATATCGAAGGGCACGCCAAAGACGGCCACGGCTATCTAAGTGTCAGAGACGAAGGTATTGGTATAGCCGCCGATGACCTGCCACGTATTTTCGACCGTTTCTACAGGGCTGACCCGGCTCGTACCAAGCCTGAAGCGGACGGTTACGGCATCGGTTTATCAATCGCCCGTAAAATCGTTGACCAGCACCATGGCCGGATCACGGTCAGCAGCGCTCCGGACAATGGTTCGACGTTTGTCATAGAGTTGCCGTTGGCTACGGCCGAAGAGCAGGCCTAGCTTTAAGCATCCTTTAATAATCACGCTGCTACAGTCAAATCAAACAACTAAACTAAGCAAGGAAATCCATGAATGTAGTAACCCGAGGCGTGCGCAACGCTTTCCGCAACCAGATACGGACTTTCTCGATAGTCGTGATCCTGGGATTGAGCATCGGCTTGTCGCTGGCTATGCTGGTGGCCCACCAGGCTGTCGGTCAAAAGATAGCCGACATCAAAGGCTCGGTCGGTAACACGGTTTCGATTTCGCCGGCCGGCGTTCGTGGTTTCGAAGGCGGCGGCAATCCACTGACTGACTCACAGCTGTCGAAGGTCAAGACATTAGCTCATGTCACGAGTGTCAGCGAAAGTCTTCAGGACAGGCTGACATCAAGTAATTCTAACCTGCAATCGGCAATTGACGCCGGAGCGCTTGGTAAGCGATTCGCGCAGAACAGTGGCGTTTCATTCGGCGGCGGTCAGGGTGGTGGTTTTGCCGGCCCTGGCGGCGGCACGACCCAAACTTTTACACCTCCGGTTACATTAGTTGGCAC
>DASRLG010000045.1:0-12254 GCA_035648575.1 Candidatus Dormiibacterota bacterium | reverse complement strand
ATGTCCATGGTTATATTCTACCAATTTTCTTTCTTAATTACCTGTGTGAAGGAGCTGGCTTAAGAGGCCGGATCTAGTCTTTCTTGGCGTCTTTGTCGTCGACGACTTCGCCTTCTATGGCGTCTTCGGACTTTTTGTCGTCTTTGGAGTCGTCTGAGGTTGCTTCGGAATCTTCAGCTGGGGTTTCAGTGGCCTCAGCTTGTTCGTACATCTTGGCGCCGATGGGCATGAGTTTGTCGTTCAGTTCTTTGGCGGCGTTCTCGAGGGTTTCCTTGTCGGCTTTTTCGTCGGCGATTACCTTCTTGGCGGCTTCGACGGCTTCGTCGAGAGTTTTCATGTCGTCTTCAGCGATCTTGTCGGGACTATCTTTCTTAAGCTTCTCGGCTTGGTAAACGGCGCTGTCGAGCAGGTTGCGGGCTTCGACGGCTTCTTTCTTGGCCTTGTCTTCGTCGGCGTGAGCTTCGGCTTCTTTAGCCATCTTCTCGACTTCGGATTTGTCGAGGTTGCCAGAACCGCTGATGGTAATGCTTTGCTCTTTGCCGCTGCCCTTGTCCTTGGCGGTGACGTTTAAGATACCGTTAGCGTCGATGTTAAAGGTAACTTCGATCTGCGGGATACCGCGTGGTGCTGGCGGGATGCCGTCGAGGATGAAGCGGCCGAGGGACTTGTTGCCTTCGATCATGTCTCGTTCGCCTTGGGCCACGTGGACTTCGACTTGCGGCTGGTTGTCAGCGGCGGTCGAGAAAACTTCGGACTTGCTGGTCGGAATAGTAGTGTTACGCTCGATTAGCTTGGTCATGACGCCGCCCATGGTCTCGATGCCGAGACCCAGAGGCGTGACATCCAGCAATAGCACGTCCTTGACGTCGCCTTGGAGAACGCCGCCCTGGATAGCCGCGCCGATGGCCACGACTTCGTCCGGGTTAACGCCCTTCATCGGGTCTTTGCCGAAGATCTTCTTAACCTTTTCTTGTACGGCAGGCATGCGGGTCATACCGCCTACGAGAACGACGGCGTCGATTTCGCTGGCTTTGACTTTGGCGTCCTTGAGGGCTTTTTCGCAGGGAGCAGCCGTCTTGTCGATCAGGTCGGCAACCAGGCTCTCGAGCTTGGCGCGCGTCAGTTTGTGCTCGAAGT
Organism: Candidatus Dormiibacterota bacterium; assembly: GCA_035648575.1. Lineage (GTDB taxonomy): Bacteria > Patescibacteriota > Saccharimonadia > Saccharimonadales > UBA4665 > DASRLG01. The sequence continues at coordinate 11,117 of DASRLG010000045.1, read as the reverse complement.
GCTTCGGGCCGTCGGCATCAGCGGTCAGGAACGGTAGGTTGACATCGACTTCCTGGGCAGTTGAAAGTTCGATCTTGGCCTTTTCGGCTTCGTCGCGGAGGCGCTGCATGGCGGCTTTGTCATCGGTGATGTCGATGCCGTGCTCTTTCTTAAACTCGTCGGCGAAATAGTTGATGACTACGCGGTCGAAATCGGCGCCGCCCAAGTGGGTATCACCGTTGGTTGATTTGACTTCGAAAACGCCGTCGCCGAGTTCCAAGATGGAAACGTCAAATGTACCGCCGCCGAGGTCGTAAACGGCGATCTTCTCGTCTTTCTTGTCGCCTTTGTCCAGGCCGTAAGCCAGGGCGGCCGCGGTCGGTTCGTTGATGATGCGCTTGACTTCCAGGCCGGCGATTTTGCCAGCGTCTTTGGTAGCCTGGCGCTGCGAATCGTCGAAGTAGGCCGGGACAGTAATGACGGCTTCAGTAACTTTGTCGCCGAGGAAGCTTTCGGCGTCGCTCTTGAGTTTGCCGAGGATCATGGCGCTGACTTCTTCGGGGCTGTACTCTTTGTCGCCCATCTTGACCTTAACGCTGGTGCCGCTCTTGACGATCTCGTAGCCCATCAGCTTGAGGTCACGTTGGACTTCTTTGTCGCTGAATTTGCGGCCGATAAGGCGCTTTACTTCATAAATGGTGTTCTTGGAGTTGGTCACTTGCTGCCGGCGGGCGACTTGCCCGACCAGACGCTCACTGTTCTTGTTGACGGCTACAACTGATGGCGTGGTGCGGTTGCCTTCACTGTTAGCGATAATTTCCGGCTTGCCGGATTGCATCACGGCCATTGCCGAGTTAGTTGTACCGAGGTCGATGCCTATAATTTTGCCCATGGTGTATGTCTATCCTTTTCTTTAAAAGTTAGCGGTCATAGATAACTACTGTCAGTGTAGTAAATTGGCACTCTCATGTCAAGAGTGCTAAGTGTTGCTGTTTTTACACTGTTTGCTGGGCCGGGCCAAGGATATTTTCGGCGGCCTGGTGCCAAGCTACGGCCTGTTCTGCCGGTGTAAGCAGCGCTAAAGACTCATCCTGGCAGCGAAAGGTTTCGTCTACCGCTTCGCCAGGTACGCTTCCGGGATCTTCGGAGTGGAGAGCCAAGCCGTCCTTAAGAGCCACCTCTATGGCTTGTGCAGCTCCGACAATCAGTTCTTCGCGGGCGGGGTCATGGCCCGTAATCTCTGGCGGATTATATAAGGTGTCGGCGAGCCTCAGCGACGTTTCATCCAGTCTGCTGACTATCGGCGGGATGCTTGAGGGAAGACCGCCTCGTCCCTCATTACTAACCCCGCTAAACATGGCTTGACCTGCTGCCTAGCCTCTTTTTACCTTGACCATGGCGTGGCGAATGACATCGTTGCCGAGGCGATAGCCGGGCTGTAGTTCTTCAGTGATAATTTCGTCTTGGCCATCACCCTCTTCCATACTGACGGCTTCATGCAGGTGCGGGTCAAAAGACTCGCCAACCGTTTTTATCCGTTCGACGCCCATATCTGCCAAGGTTTTCTCGAATTGTTTGACAACGGCTTGAATGCCCTTGATATAGTCATTGTCTTCCAGCTCTTTCGGTACATGTTTGAGGGCACGCTCGAAGTTATCGATAACAGGAAGCAGATCGCTGACTACCGTGGCCTTGAGCCTGGTTCGCAAATTGGCCAGCTCTTCCTCGTGCCGGCGTCGAAGATTAACGGCGTCGGCCCGTTCGCGTTGCAAGGCCTCGGTCAGCGTTTCAATCTGATCCTGTGCTTGCTTAGGCTTCACGCTTGCTTGCTTCTTTTTGTCAGTCATCAAAAACCCTCGGGAGATGTTGCATCTAGGTGTGCTGCTAATTGATTCATGGCATCAATATTCGCCAGAGCAGCTCCAACTACAATACTGCCTTCGGCGATGCCTTTAGCCCGGCAACGGTTGATTTGGTCCTGCGCCGCGAATACACGAGACACTCTGGGATTAAGAACATTATCTTCCAGTTGAAGACCGCTGGCGGCAGTTTGCATATGACAATAAACGAAGTAGTCTTGTTCGTGCGGACCAAAATCCAGCTCAGACATACAGCACCTCTTCAAGCTCCTGGCCGGCACGCGAGACAAGGTTCATGACATCGCGGTAGCTCTGGCGGGTCGGACCGAGGGTGCCGATGTAGCTGCGGTCGCTGAATGGGCTGCGGAAACGGCTAATAATCAGGGAGCAGCCGGCGGAACGGCCGACCGGGTTCTCAGAGCCAATGTAGACGCTAAGAGGTTCATTGGGAGCGGCTTCGCGCAGCCACGGTTCGAGATTATCAAGCAGTTGGGCGACTTGCTGGACCTGCATGCCATTTATGAATTCCGGCTGGCCGAAAAGGTTGCTCAGGCCAGCGATGTACAATTGGTTGCCAATGGTTGCCAGGCCGAGGTTGTGGGTCAGCTCGACTAAAGTATCGACAGCGTTACGGATCATGCGCTCCGGCGCACCGGCATGTTGGACTCGGGAGACCAAAGCTCTTTCGGCCCGGCCTTCGGGCAGAATCGGCTGGTCGTCCTCATGCAGGTTGTTCACGTAGAAGCGGTAACCCTTGTCGGTAGGCACGCGGCCGGCGCTGGTGTGCGGCTGCATGATGTAGCCTAGGCGCTCCAATTCGGCCATTTCGGCTCGGATGGTCGCCGAGCTGACGCTAAAAAGCTTGGCTAGCAAAGTACTGCCGACCGGACTGGCGACTTCGGCGTACTGCTCGACAATGGCACTCAAAATATTTTGCTGACGGCTTGTCATGGACTGTTCCCAGCTCTTGATTATTACCGGTTATTATAGTCTTTTGGCACTCAACAGTCAAGAGTGCTAAACGTTAGTCGGTTTGGCCGAGATGGGCCTGGATATCACGAGCTAGTTGCTTGGCTACGTCCCTGGCGGCCGAGTCGTCCTCAGACCCGTGGGCTTTGGATTCTGTGATTGATTGGACTAGTTCGAAAGTTTTATCGAGGTTGTCGTTGATGAGCGCGACGTAATAATCAGTGTTCAGCAGTTGCTCGATTTCTTCCAGGGCCGTTTGCAGGCGCTGGCGCGAATCGGCGGCATCGACGACATCGCCGTAGCGTTTCTTCAGACGTATTTGCCAGGTATTGAAATCCGGCGGCAAGAGGAAGATTGCCATCACGTCGGGATCAAGTGTTTTGTACTCAGCTACTCCCTGCACCTCTATATCGGTCATGGCGATTTTGCCTTCATCGTGGGCGGCCTGGATTTCGGCGACGCTGGTGCCGTAGAGATTGCCGCTGTAGATCTTGGCTTCGATCAGGGCCTGGTCGTCCAGCATTTTTTTGGCGGTGGCTTTGTCGATGAAATGGTATTCGCGGCCATCTTCTTCGATAATGCCATGGTTAATACGAGGCGGCCGGGTGGTATGGGAAATAATATGGTGGTAACCGCCGCTGTCCAAGAGTTTGTCCTTAAGCGAGTCTTTGCCAGCCCCGGTCGGTCCGACCAGCAGCAGAATGGGCGTCTTCTTAATCAGCTCGGCCGTGGACGGGGCGGGACGATAGACAGACAATTTACGGGCTAAGGCTGTGTCCATCTGTAAATTGTACCAGATTTACAGGGGTTGGAACAACAATGAAAGCTTAATGAACCTTATGGCGGGAATTAGTCCGGGCCATGATACTCTAAATAATATTGGGGTACATTGGCTGGACATGACATCTATAAACAAGCGTTGCGGCGGCTCTTCACTACTGGTTATCATAGCTTCTGTCGCGGCTATAATCGGAGCCGGCCTTATAGGTCACGCGATATATGATAAACAGCATAAGCCGCCTCCGAACAGCACGAGCCAGACAACAAACGGCATGACTGGTTGGCGAAGTTATACGCTCAAGGTCGAAAAATTAAGCTTCAAATATCCGCCTAATTGGACAGTCGAAGACGACACCCAGGCCGCCACGGGCATGGACTCGGTAGCCATAAACAGCCCCCACGCCTACTTCCAGATAAGCGTCGGCACGGGACTTGGGGTTTTAAGCGCCGATCCGGATCTTGGTGTCATCGGGGCCGACCCGATAAATTTCGCGGGACAATCAGACTACCTGGTCTATAACAGTATCGAGCAGGAGCCGACCATCGTAATCGAGGCCTATTTGTCGACTTCCCCGACCGACTATACGGCGGAACCTGCCGCCAGATACGCGAAAGACAAAGTTCATAACCTGGCTGCCGGCCGCGTGCAGATCCTCGTCGGCTATAATTCCGACTCAGGCAGCGGCGGTAAGGTTTTTGGTAATCTGGCGGTCACCGAACGGGATCCAAATTACATAATCGCCAAGCGAGTCATCGCCTCGATGCGTTATTAGTCGCGTTTGAGCATGACGGTGAAAGCTTCGGCGGGAATATCGACTTTGCCGAAACGTTTCATTCGCTGTTTGCCCTTTTTCTGCTTGGCCAGGACCTTTTTCTTGCGGGAAACGTCGCCACCGTAGAGGCCGGTTGTGACGTCCTTGCGATAGGCGCTGATGTCTTCGCGGGCGATGAATTTGCCGCCGATGGCCGCTTGCAGCGCGACCTGGAAATTCTGGCGCGGAATAACATCTTTGAGCTTGCCGACAGTGTCGCGGCCCAGCCGGTCAGCCTCGGAGCGATGCACCATAGTCGACAAAGCGTCGACCCGTTCGCCGGCCACGTAGAAATCCAATTTGACCAAATCGCCGGCCCGGTAATCATCCAGTTCGTAGTTGAAAGAGCCGTAGCCGCTCGTCACGCTCTTGAGCTGGTCGTAGAAATCGGTCAATAAATTGGCCAGCGGCGCTTCGAAACTTATCAACGCCCGCTGGTCGACATAGCTCAGGTTGGTTTGCAGGCCGCGGCGGGCCGAAATAAGCTGTATGACCGGGCCGACGTAATCCTGCGGCACGACGATTTCGCCTTTGATCCAAGGCTCGCGGATTTCACGGATCTTGGCCGGATCGGGCAGGTCGGCCGCACTTTTGATATCCAGTTCTTCACCGTTTAACAGGCTGATTTGATAGTCGGTCGACGGATTAGTGACCACCAGGTCGAGGTCATACTCGCGTTCCAGCCGTTCGCGGACGATGTCCATATGCAGCAGGCCCAGGAAACCGACCCGCACGCCGAAACCCAGTACCGGCGAATTCTCCGGCACGAATTGCAGGGCCGAATCGCTGAGACTGAGTTTCTCGATAGCGTCCTTGAGCTCTTGGTAGTATTCGTTACTCTCGGGGAAGAAACCGGCGTAGACGAAAGGCTGGACGTCCTTATAGCCTGGCAATTGCTGGGTAGCTGGGCGAGCACTGAGTGTAACGGTGTCGCCGACCTTGGCGTCACGAGTGGTTTTGAGGTTGGTGACAATATAGCCGATTTCGCCGGCTTGCAAGCTCTGGCCGGCTGTCATGTCCGGCCGCAGGGCACCGACTTCCAGGGCGATGCCGGCAGCGCTGGTGGCCATCATTTTGATCTGGTCGTTCTTGGCAATGACACCGTCAAAGACACGGATATACAGGATCACGCCACGATAATCGTCATAATAACTGTCGAAGATCAGCGCCCGGGTTTCGGGCAAAGTCGAGCTCTTGGGTGCCGGCACCAGTTCGACGATTTTTTCTAAAACCATTTCGACGCCATGGCCGGTTTTAGCGGAAATTTGCAAAATGTCTTCCTGCGCGCAGCCCAGCAAACTGATAATTTCGGCGCTGACCCGCTCGACGTCGGCCGCCGGCAAGTCGATCTTGTTAAGCACTGGGATGATTGTCAGCTCGGCTGCCAGTGCCAGATAAACGTTGGCCAAAGTCTGCGCCTGGATGCCCTGGCTGGCGTCGACGACCAGCAGCGCGCCCTCGCATGCTTCGAGACTCCGTGATACCTCATAGCTGAAGTCGACGTGGCCGGGCGTGTCGATCAGGTTCAGTTCGTAGTTTTTGTAAGCCATGCGGACCGGCGCCAGCTTGATAGTGATGCCTTTTTCTCTCTCCAGGTCCATTTTGTCCAAGTGCTGGGCTTTCATGTCGCGCTGCTGGACGGTACCGGTCAGCTCCAACAGCCGGTCGGCCAGCGTTGATTTGCCATGGTCAATGTGAGCGATAATACAAAAGTTCCGAATGTGGTCCTGCTTCATGTAGGAAGTATTATATAGCTTCTTGCCGGGCTAGCTATAGCTGCCCGTTCTCGCGGTCAATACATTCCATGACGCTGGTGTACCTACCGGCGGCAATAATCAGATGGTCGAGCAGCTCAATACCAAGGACATCGCCGGCTTTGACCAGCTGTTCGGTGATACTGATATCGGGAATTGTCGGCTCAAGCCGGCCGGACGGGTGATTGTGCGCCAGGATTATGGCCACGGCGCCACGTTCGATGGCCGGCTGGAAAACTTCGCGCGGGTGCACGATATTGGACGTTAGGCTACCGATGGAAATAATCTCATCGTGCACGACCTGGTAACGGCTGTTCAGGTAGAGGCCCCTCAGTTGTTCCTTCTGGCTGGTGCTCATATCTTTTAGGTATTGAAAGGCCTGTTTGGCGTTGCGAACCTGTACCGAACGACCGGCCTGATTGGCATAGAAACGCCGGCCAAGTTCAAAACCGGCAACTATCTGGCAGGCTTTGGTCAACGGAATGTCGGCGGCCTCGGCCAGTCTCTGGGGGTTTAGCTCGCTGCTGATAGCCTTTTCGCCGTATTCTTTGAGTGTGCGCCTGGCCATGGCCAGCACGTCTTCCGTGCGGTTGCCGACGCCCCATATTATGGCGACCAGTTCGGCGACCGACAGATTGGTCGGGCCAAGTTCTATCAGCCGTTCGCGGGGGCGCATGTCATCAGGCATATCCCTGACACGTAATACATAACCGTCCTGCGGTTCGGAGAAAATCAGGTCCCGGTCTTCCAGACTATAAGTGCGCGGCAGCGTGTCTAGCATGGGCATAATTATAACCTTAGATCCCTTGAAAAAATATTAAAAACTACAAAATCACAGCACTAGCTCGACTTCGCGTTGCCCCGTTAACCCAGTTTAACCGGCTTGAGCGCCAGTTTGCGCAGTCTGTCGAAAAGGGGCTGGACTTCTTCCAGGCCAAAAAGTGCCGATACCGCGATATGGACCGTGAACGTCACCAAAGCGATAAATATAAGTTTACTGCCAAGCGTCAGGATACCGCGGTCGTTGAAGCCCAACGGATATAATGAAATCATAATGAAGGCAGCCACCACGCTGAAGCCAGTTACTGAAACGATCCGCCACACCCCGCCCCAGAACTGGGCGTCGAACAGGCGGTGGTCACGTTTAAGCATGATACCGGATAACACGAACACTTCGGCCATCGCCACGATTGACTGGGCCAGGGCTAGGCCGGCCACGCCGTAACCCTGAGGTGCCGGCCGGGCCAGCGTGACCGCCAGGAAAATATTCAGGCCAATCGTGAAAAGCGACACTAACAGGGGCGTAACCGTGTCTTTCTGGGCGTAGAACCAGCGTGAAATGATAGCGTACTGAATGCGGAAGAAAATAGCCAGCGTCATAAAACCGAAGATCGTCGCGATCTGCGGGCTGCCGTTGGAGTAAATCAGCCGCGCCAGATAGCCACGGGCAAAATAACATACCACGACAAGCGGCGCGCTAATCCAGATCATCGCCCGCAGCACCATCAGGAAATCTTTGCGGAATAGGTCGGGCCGCCCCTGGCTGAGCCGCGAGTTAAGCCGCGGGAAAGCCGCCGTCGATATAGCCGTGCCAATCAGCAGGATCGGTGCCGTGCTCAGGATAAAGGCATTGTTATAGTAAGTAATATTCCCCGTGCCCAGGCCGCTGGCGATATGAGTCTCGACAATGTTTTCTACTTGGTCGACACCTTGGTCCAGCGAGCGCGGCGGCAGGTTGCGCAAGATCGTGTGAAAGTCGTGGCTATGCCATAATATATGCGGCCACCAACGAAAGTTGGTCTTCCACAACCCGCAGATGATAATCAGCAGCTGCAAAATGCCGCCGATTAACGCCCCCAGGCCCAGTCCGACCAGTCCGATGTTATGTTTGAAGACGAAGATGCTGATGATAATCGACACGTTATAAAACAGCGGCGCGATGGCATAAAAAAAGAAACGGCCCATGGTTTGCTGCACGCTGGTCAGAATGCCGGAAATAGTGAACAGCAGCGGGTTGAACGCCAGCAGGCGCATGATTGAAGCCGCGGTGTTAAGCTGGTCCGGCGATAAGCCAGGCGCGACGATGTGCTTGATCAGAAACTTGGCGAAGAGCAGGATGATGATCGCGACTACCGCCATAATAATGGCCAGCAGGTTCATGAGCGAGGCCGACAATTCCCACATGCCCTTGCGGTCGCCCTTGTAGTAGCGGTCGGACAGCACTGGCATAAAAGCTACGCCCAGCGCCCCGGCGGCCAGCGTGAAGAAGAATAGGTCGGGAATGTTAAAAGCCGCGAAGTAGGCGTCGGTGCTGTGCGGTCCGGTAGTCGGGAAGTTAGCGTTGACCAGTTTGGTGCGCAGGAACCCCAGCATCTGCCCGGCAAAAGACGTCCCAATCAGCAAAACGGCGATATTGCCAATGCTGAGGCGGCTTTTCTTTTTGACCGGCGCGGGAGCAGTGGGATTCATACAGTTACCTGTTTAATTCACTCCCTAGTATAAAGCAGCGGCTGATGGAAGTTTAGCGCCTTTTAGGGCTTCGAGGACTTCGTCAGCGTCAACCGTCTCTTTTTCTATCAAACTGTTTTTGAGAACCTCGAGTTTGCCAAGGTTGGACTTGATGACAGCGCGGGCACGGTTGGCGGCTTCAGTGATCAGGCTCTCGACTTCTTCGTCGATAACCTTGGCCGTATCATCGGAGTAATCGCGTTCGTGGACCAGGCGGTCAATCATCATGCCGTCGTCGACATGGAAAACCTGATCACGCAGCTTCTTGCCCATGCCCTGGTTAACGACCATATCCCGGGCCAGTTCGGCGGCTTGCTGCAGGTCGCTGCCGGCACCGGTAGTGATCCGGTCCCTGCCCAGAACGACTTCTTCGGCTATACGGCCGCCGAGGGCGCGGGCCAGCATATCCTTAAACTGGATAAGCGACACGAACATCCTGTCTTCCGGCGGTATCGACCAGGTCACGCCGCCAGTGCTGCCGCGCGGAATAATAGTGACCTTGTGAACCGGATCGGCATCGGGCAAGACATGGCCGACGAGAGCATGGCCGGCTTCGTGGTAAGCCGTAGTTATCTTGTCTGCTTCGGTCATGACCTTGCTCTTGCGCTCCGGACCGATAGCTACTCGCTCGAAGGCTTCGGTAACGTCATGCTGCGTGATTTCATTATGAGAATTGCGGGCGGCGATGATAGCCGACTCGTTGGCGATGTTGGCCAGGTCGGCGCCGGAGGTACCAGCTGCCTTAGCAGCCAAGGCATCGAGATCTACGTGCTTAGCCAGTGGCTTCTTAGTGAAGTGGACTTTGAGGATGGCTTCGCGGTCTTTGCGGTCCGGCAGGCCGATGTTGACCCGGCGGTCGAAACGTCCCGGACGCAACAAAGCCGGATCCAGCACGTCGGCACGGTTGGTAGCGGCCAGCACGATAACGTTTTGGCCTTGTTCGAAACCGTCCATTTCGACCAGGATCTGGTTCAGGGTTTGTTCGCGCTCGTCATGCCCGCCGCCCATGCCGGAACCGCGGCGGCGGCCGACGGCGTCAATTTCGTCGACGAAGATGATACAGGGGGCGTTTTTCTTAGCCTTGGCGAACAAATCCCTCACTCTTGAGGCACCGACACCGACGAACATTTCAACGAACTCCGAACCGGAAATACTGAAGAACGGCACGTTGGCCTCGCCGGCGACAGCCCGCGCTAGCATGGTTTTACCGGTACCCGGAGGCCCGACCAACAACACGCCCTTAGGTATACGGGCGCCCATGCTGGCGAATTTCTTGGGGAATTTCAGGAACTCGACGACTTCTTCCAGGTCTTGTTTGGCCTCGTCGCTGCCGGCGATATCCTTGAAGGTCGACTTGTCCTTCTCGTTGCCGTACAGCCGGGCGCGGCTTTTGCCGAAACTCAAGGCCTGGTTGCCCTGGCCCTGGGCGCTCCTGAGCATGAAATACAGGATGCCGGCTATGATCACCACCGGGATAATCGAACCGGCCAGGCTTATCAACGCCGAGTTGCTGCTGGAATCAGACTTATACGTAATAGATGCTTTGTTGGTGTTGAAACCTTGCGCTTTGAGGCTGGAGTTGCCATCAACATAAGTCTTTAGCGTGGGATGGGTTTCGCCTTTTTGCGTGATGGTCAGCTGGTTGCTGGTAACTACTATCTTGCTGTATTTGCCAGCGTTAGTGTCGCTGATGGCAGTAGTTGATGGAATTTCTTTGAGCGTGCTGGGTTGGTTGTAGGCCGCGGCGATGATCAAACCGAAGATTACCAACAAGGCGATGAAGCCGGCATTTTTCATCCCGCGCTTATTATTAGCGCTGGGCCGGCGGCTGGGACGGTGAGGTTTTCTATCCATTAATCACCAATTATAACGCCGCCGGGCGGTTTTGCCTAGCGCTCCGAGCTAGCGAGTGCCAAGCTGTTGGCGAGCACCTTCATATTCAATCCGGCCTGGATCGGGAAAGCTTTGCCGACCACCGCGGTTTTGGCCGCGACAACCAGGCGCTCCAGGGTTTTGCTGTCGAAGCCCGGGCTGCCGTCAGCCCGTAACCAGGCGGCCATGACCTCGCGGGCCACGCCATGCGGCAGGCTATTAAACCATTGCCTGTCGAGCGTACCGGCTGGCAGCTGTTCCTGCAATTGCTTAACAAGTAAAGTATCCAGCTCCCGGTTAGTTCGGCCCAGATCGGTAATGATTTGTCGGAAACGCTCGCGATCGGCATCACTGAACCGTGTCAGCAACCGGTGCCGCACATAATTGCGCAAATAAGCTTCATCCCTGTTAGTGCTGTCTTCCAGCCATTCCAAACCCTGGCCGCGGGCGTAAGCTATGACATCCTTTTTAGGGACCCCCAGCAAAGGCCGTGCCAGTCCGGGCCTGTCGCTCAGGGCCGTCAAACCCTTGCGCCCGCTACCGCGCAAAATATTAATAATCGCCGTTTCCAGCACGTCATCCTG
>DASRLG010000044.1:0-4310 GCA_035648575.1 Candidatus Dormiibacterota bacterium | reverse complement strand
TCCAACCACTGTTGACGCGCCAAAAATAGTAATCGGGTCATGTGGCAGGGCGCTCCAGTTCAGTTTGCCTAAGAACGCGTTGGCGAAAAACAGGTTCATGGCGTACCCATTCCCGACATAGATCCAGCCACTGGCATATATTTCATTATGACACTATCATACAGACCCGGCTGGGCTGAAGCGTAATAAGTCACCGGATTGTATTGGCTCGGTTCGGCTAGTTTGTCGTAGGCCTGCTGGCTGAGGTCAGCCCCGGAATGTTTAACTGATTGTACCCAGCGGTTAAAATCGTCCGGCGAGCTGGATTTGGCGGTGAAAGCCATACCGGCGAAGCCCGAGCCGCTTATATTAGCCGAGGAGCCGTTAAACGTGCCGTACTGGCTGGCCATAAGGTGCAGGTTGGTGTCCATGCCAGGCATGGCATAAATCTGGCCGCCTAGCTGGGGAATCCAGAAAGAGTTCATCGGCGCGTCGGCCGTTATTTCGAAGTCCACTGGCGTGTCTTTGGGGAACTGGACGAAATTGACGCTGGCGATACGTTGCTCCGGGTAAATAAACAGCCATTTCCAATCCAGGGCCACGACCTGAATGGTCATTTGCGGCTTGCTGGAAGCCAACGGCTTGAACGGGTCAAGCTGGTGGCTGCTGTTCCAGGTCAATATCGAAATTATCAGTATCAGGATCGACGGGATGATCCACCAGATGGTTTCGGCTATTCGGCTGCCGTCCAGGTCGGGGCTGTATTTGGCCTTGGTATTGCTCTCGCGGTATTTCCAGGCAAACGCGAAGAGCAAGGTGAACACCGGGATGACCACGACCAGGCTGAGTAGCAAGCCGGTAATAAACAGGTTCAGTTCCTGGCGGCCGACCGGACCTTTGGGTTCAAGGACGGGAATATTTGTACCCTGCAGATACCAGGCAGCTAGCAAAACCAAACCTAAGACCGGAATAGCAATCAGTGTCGCCCGGGATTTTTTGTTCATTTTCTTACTCCGCCAATAAGAACAAGCATCTTGTCTTTACTATAGCAGTTTTGCGCCCTATTGCTTAAGTGGGATGGGCATAGTTATTCTGCGACTGTGAAGGAACCCTGGGCGATATCTTCAAGGTGGTCATGAAAAGCGTAAGTACCAGCATGGATAAGCACTATTGTCAGGCTCTCGCCGGGCTCCAGGGGCCTTTCGGTGACGCCATCATAGGCTACGTGATGTTCGTGCGGGCCGAAAGCCACCAGGCGCAGCGTCGGGTCTTTGTTAACGATCGTCAGCTTGTCGCAGAGAGAAGCCTCGGTGCGCTCCGGTACCATGGCGTTATTTTTGATCAGGACGATGTGGTCATTATGTTTGCCGGCTTGGCATTTCGCGTCAGCCGGGGAAGCGGCATTACTCTGAGCCGTAAGATATTTATTAGCCAAAAAGACCGTCCCTACAGATACCAGCACCAGGGCTATAATGCCAGCCGCGATTAATCGCTTCATGGCCTAGAAATGGTCGCGTATGTGGGAGAAAGAGTACTCCCAGTCGGCGTTGGCTTTCTTGTGCGGGTTGAAGATGTGATCCGGGTCCATTATGTCCTTGGCCTCGCGGAAAATCTTCAGCATTTCCGGGCCGTACATCATTTTTAGCCACGGGCCGCGGACCAGGCCGTCATTGTGCTCACCGGAGAGGGAACCATGGTATTTCAACACCAGGTTATTAACGGCTTTCATGGCCGGCAGGAGCTTGGCCCGGTCTTTGGGGTCCTCAAGCTTCATCAGCGGAATGACGTGGAAGTTGCCGTCGCCCATGTGGCCGGCTATAGTGGCGAAAAGCTTGTACCTCTTGATAATCTTCCTCAGTTTGGGCAGAAATTCGCTCAAGTGCGGCGGCGGCACGACGAAATCATCGATGAACGGCGCCGTGTGCTTGTCTTTGACCTTGCTTCTTAACAGTTGGAAGCTGTATCGGCGCATGATCCAGAACTTCTCCGATTTACCCTCACTGGGGTCTTCCTCGAAGCCGTTGATTTCGTAGCGGGCGCGGTGTTTCTTGAGCTCGGTGTGCAGGGCGTGGACTTTGGTCCGGACTTCGTCTTCGGTTTCGCCGTTGAATTCGATCATCATGATCAGTTTGGGAATGCCGCGCAGCAGTTGCAAGCCATCGGGAATCAAGGTAATTAAAAGATGGATAAACCGTTTCCAGCCAAGCAGTTTGAGGAAACTCGGCATGAAACGTATCGACAGCCACAGCGTTTGGTCATCGAACGATTCGAAAGTCGCCGGCTTGGATTGCAGGACCGCCGGTATAACTTCGCCCAAGTCGTCTATATTCTTCATGAATAAGACCAGCAAGCCGGAGTGCGGCCGGGCTGGCACCAGACGGAAATGGATGTCGGTGACGAAGCCGAGCGTACCCTGGGCGCCAACAATCAGCTTGGTCATGTCAAATATGCCTGTCTCGCGGTCCCAGACGTCCCAGAGGTTGTAACCAGTGGAGTTTTTGGTGACGTGGGGCTTGGCGGCCTTGATCTCGTCATAGTGACCATCTACCAGCTTGAACAGCTTGCGGTAAACTTCACCTTCGAAGTCTTTTTGTTTCATCTTTTTGTCAAGTTCGGGTTTCTTCAGAGGCTTGACGGTGCGCTCAATGCCATCAGAGAAGACAAATTTCAGTTCGGTTACGAAATCCTCGGTCTTGCCGAACTCCAGCGACTTCTCGCCGCCGGAGTTGTTGTTAACCATGCCGCCGATACTGGCCAGGTCGCGCGAGGCGGGGTAGGTCGGCATTAGGGCTTTGTGCTTCAAAGTCTGGGGTTCAAAATCGCGGTACAGGACACCGGGCTGGGCCTGGGCGCTAGTGCCGGTGACTTTCTCGATCTTCCTGAAATGCTCGCGGAAGTCGACGATAATCGAGTCATTAATGGCACCGCCGGACATATCGGTGCCGGCGCTGCGGGCGGTCAGGCTGAGTCTGGGCTCGGTTTTTTTCTTGGCGGCTACCAGTTTGACCAGCTTCTCAACGTCTTTGGCGTCTTCTGGTTTAACGATCAGCTTGGGCCTGAGTTCAAACATCGAAGCGTCATGGCTATAAAGGTCAAGTGTTGCCGGCGAATTATCGGTCTCACCCTTAAAACCGGCCTTTTTCAGGCCGCTATTGATTTCATCCATCACCTAAGCTTAAGGGGTTTGGGGCCATAAATGCAAGGGACTTTGTTAAACTATGGCTACAGTGAAGATTGCCGTAATTACCTGTTATAAGCAAAACGATTATGTCCGGGCGCGCAGCCTGCGGACGGCTTTCGCGGCCGTACCAGGAGTCGAGACGCTGGTTATTCGCAACCGGCAGACCGGCATGTTGCGGTTCCTGGAAGTGCCAGTTAAGATCCTGGCCGCCCGCTGGCGGCAAAAACCTGATGTTTACGTGATTACTTTTCGCGGCTACGAAATGTTGCTGTTCATGGTGCTGACATTTATCCGTAAGCCGATTATTTTTGACGAACTGGTCAACTTCACCGAATGGATGGAAGAGCATGAAAGGCTGAAGCCCGGGACGTTACGTTATAGGCTGTTCCGCCGGTGGTACGCCAACCTGGCCAAGCATTGCCGTTTCATATTGGCCGATACCGACGCCCATGCCCGGCACTCGGCCCATCTGAACCGGCTAGATATCGGACGTTACCGGACAATTCCGGTCGGCACCGATGAGACGGTCTTCCATCCAAGGTTATCCAAACCGGCTGGCAAGCGGCCTTTCACCGTTTTTTACTACGGTAACATGCTACCTTTGCACGGTTTGTCGTATGTGCTCGAAGCCGCCGTCCTGCTAAAAGACCAGCCTGACATTAATTTTCGTTGCGTTGGCGGTAAGCATAGTAAAGATGTAGCCCTGGCTTGCGCGGCAACCGCTGATAAGGGCGCCAGGCTGACACATGAAGACTGGCTGCCATTTGACGAATTGCCGGCGGCAGCCTTACAAGCCGGTTTAAATATCGGCGGGCCGTTTGGCAATACGCCGCAATCGCAGTTCGTCATAACCGGCAAGACTTACCAGTTCCTGGCCTTGGGAACGCCCGTGCTGATTGGCCGGAACCGGGTCAACACCGACTTCCAGGATAAAGTTAACTGCTTGATGGTGCCTCAGGCTGACGCGGAGGCCATAGCCAAGTCGATTACTTGGGCTTACGAACATCCGCAGGAGCTGGCAGCGATAGGCAAGGCCGGACGACAGCTCTACGAAGATCATTTTTCGCAGAAGGTTATTAATGGTCTAGCGCGGCAAATAACCGAAGATATTAAGGCCACTGGCGCCAAGCCCGGCGTCTCTGTATAATCA
>DASRLG010000043.1:0-22243 GCA_035648575.1 Candidatus Dormiibacterota bacterium | reverse complement strand
CCCACCGTTGGCGTCCCAGCCCAATCCGTCACCCCTTATAACCAGCCTGAAAACCACAACATAAACGCCCTGACAATAATAATCCAGTGGCTCACCTACGCGTTCTGGGGTTGGACCGTATTGGTCCTATCTATACTGACTTACATCGTTTTCGCTCGATTATTAAATATGGACAGCTCTTCCAACGCCCATTATTACGCTATTTCAGCCGCCATAGTCCTGCTTCCCATCTCATTCGCGACCGACTTCTTCTATTCGAAGAAAGAGACGAAGAAAAAAGAGAGTGCCGCCATGATCGTGATGGTCATTCACGCCGTGATATTCGCTCTGTTCGGCATAGCGGCATTGATCTTCGCGGTATTTAGTTTTGTCTCCCTGCTGACTGCTTCCGGGAGCCATACTTCCGGCTACGTGCACTTGTGGAGTTCAATCTTCATAGCCGTATTTTACGCGGTCACGTTTATTCGGACTATTAACCCCGTGCAACTGCCCTGGATCGCAAAAGCTTATAAGATTTTTATGCTGGTCGTCGTGCTGCTCTTCATATTACTCGGATTCCTTAAGCCCCACCTGGGTCCAACAGGTCCGGCGCTGCAACCGACCCCGCCTGGAGGTACGCAGTGTGACGTGGGAGATAACTACGCCCAAATCGCGATAGCTGGCGGAGCTACCTGTACTGACGCCGAATCCGTTATAAAGGACGCTACGGCAGCCAATGGCGCGGACTATAAATCGAACGGTTACTCATGCAAGGCGACCAAACAGGGAAGCAACACCCAATGGTCATCGTATTGGGCAGGCACCTTTTACTCATACTCCTGTGCCGATGGCAGCAACAAAGTCGCGTTCAACTGGCAGTCGGCCAGCGTTGCCAATAACTACACCTATCCGACCGACCCAAGTCCCCCGACTCCAAGCCCCACCACGACTGTTACAATTGGCGGTCCCGGGGCGCTCCAACCAACCTTGCCGGGAGACGGGCAGTGCGGCGCGGCCGCGAACTACGCTCAAATCGCCGTAGCCGGCGGAGCTACCTGTACGACCGCTGAATCTGTAGTAGCAGCAGCAAACGGTTCTGACTTCAGCTCTAACGGCTACTCATGCAAAGCGACCCAAGAAGGCAGCAACACGCAATGGTCATCGTACTGGAACGGCAATTTCTACGCTTACACTTGCGCGAACGGCGGCAGCCAAATCGCGTTCAACTGGCAAAACTCCTCCTCGGTTCAATAGCGGGAACTAAGCCCGGCTCAGTCACTATGGGTGTTTTGCACGCCGCTGTGCAAGGATTGCCAGGCTTTTGTGAGTAGCGTGGCCATCTGTTTGCTGGAGCCATCGTTTAGGAGTTCTAAGGCCGCCGCCCGGTTATTACCATAACCTTTGATGCTGGCCGCGCTAACGCCGTAGACGGCGGCCATATTTTCGTTCAGGCTCTGGGCTAGAGTTTTTTGGTGTTTTTCGGGGTAGCGCTGTATGTCCCACCACTCCAACTCCAGCTTGGCCGCTCTTTTGAAATCAAAAGGACTGTCACAATTCCTGGACACGGTTTCGAAGAGCTTGGTTAGGTTCCTGCGAGCAAGAGGGTAATTTTCTTTACCTTTTCTAAGCCGATAAGCCGCTGCCGCCCGGCCGGCGTAATAGGCAAGCTTGATTGTCGCGGGCCAACTGAAACCAAGCTGGTACTTGATGAGGCTGAAAGCCTGAATGAATAATCCGAAAAACTCGCGGTCAGCGTTAGCATAAGACTGCCACATGGCAGTATCTAGCTTAGCCGCTTTTTGATAATTAAACTGTCGAAGGTTAGCTTTGGCCATGTAGCGTAATTATAAATGCGTCCATGTGCCTTCGGATATGATTTCGATATTTTCATCAATGACTTTGACAGCGCTTTGGTCGTCTATGGCGTAGATGGGCAGGTTAATGGCTTGGGCTATGGTTTGCAGGAAGTCTTTGGTGATAGTGCCTCGGTGCGGTGCGCCGAAGTGCGGTCTTACGGCGAAGGCGACAAGGCTAGCGGTTGCCGCGGACGATTCGCCTGGCGGACCCAGTCGGTCAAGCTCTTCCTCCTGTACGGTATCGAGTTTATTAATTGCCTGCGAAGTGACTTTTAGGGTAGGGGTTACTATCATGCTGCCAGCGCTGATGCCGACGTAAACTTTGGTTTTCACGAGTTCGGGCAGGGCATCCATGAAGCCGGATTTTTGCATCCAATAACTGAGGTAAAAAGTATTACCGCCGCCGACAATGATAACGTCGGCCAACTTAATCCTGGCTTCCCAATCGTTATTGGCTACGGCCAGATCTATGATGTCGAGCACTTTTGGATTAAGCGACTTGGCTTCGTTTAAATAATTGAGTAACCACGACTTGTCATTGTTGCCGGTGCCGTTTTCCGGATTGGCGGCGGTAGGAATAAATACGATGTGAAGGTCCTCGGCCGGTTTTTGTGCCAGGTCAATCATAGCGTCTTTTATAGATTGGTTAGTCAGTCCATTGGATGTCAGTAACAGTCTCATGGTCTTATGATAACAAAGTCGCCGGCATGACGTACGAACCGTCTAAAAGCTTTTGCTATACTGCTTGGGTGCATGCCTTATTACTGACACTGAGTACGCTTCTGATTGTTGCCGGAGGGTTGATCTATTGCGCGAGTATTATTAGGGGGCGGTCGAAGCCTCATCGGACAACCCGCTTCGTAATCCTGGTTATTTTGGCGTTGAGCTTTGTGAGTATTCTGGCCGCTCATGCTAATTTAGGGGCGAAGAGCTACTCCGGAATACTCTTCTTCAGCGCGATTGCTTTTCTTGCTTTGAGCCTAAAGTCCGGCATAGGCGGTTGGAGCGTTTTTGATGTTGCCTGCTTGGTTATAGCCCTGGACGGGATAGTTGCCTGGAGGGTCGCGTCCAACCCAATCGTGGCAATCTGGTTTGCCATAGTAGCGTATTCCATAGCTTATTTGCCGGCGTTCATAAAAACCTGGCGGCAACCGTACACCGAATCGCCATGGCTGTATGGATTGAGCGCTTTGGCCTCATTCTTCAGCCTCATCGGTTATAAAATTGTCGCGGTCTCAGCTTTTCAAATCTTCGCGATTGTCTGCAGCCTGGCTATGCTGGTTTGTATTTATCACAAAGGCGCGCCGCAAAAATCCCCGGCAAAGTAATTGAGTTAAAGCAGGCCTTGTCGTTTGGCTTCTTCGGGGCTGCTGGCGAAAATATATTCCCAGCCTTCAGGTCCAACTACGGCTTCGTGCAGCTGGTTGTTACCGATTATAAATTCCTGGCCTGGTTCTAGATCGTGCCAGTCCTGGTCGTCCAGTTTAATTTTGGCTGAGCCTTTGATGGTGTAAAGATGAACTTCCGCGTGCCGGTGCGCTTCATAAACCAAACCCGGCTTATCCAATTGTCGTAGTGGCACCAGCCCCATGCTTTTGTAGTTGTCCTCGACCGCTTGGATATCCATGGCCTTATGATAACAGAAAGCCTAACCCCACTTCGTTAAATCGTCATTAACTTGTAGGGTGGTTGGCGATTGAGATTGTTAGAATAACCGGATATGCGGCGGGTTTGGCAGTATCGGTTTAGGCGAACTACTTTGACATTGATGTTTTGTCTGAGCATTTTGGGCGGGGTCGGGCTGGCGCGTTTTGGGTTTATGCCGGGTATGGTTTGGTGCGGCGTCGCTTCACTGTTTCTGCTAATGACTTGGCGGCGAAGAACATTCGTGAGCTTGGCCTTTGTAGTGCTGTTCGGGCTAAGTCTGGGCGGCTGGCGAGGCTCGATTTATATGGATAAACTGGCAGCTTACGGGCCGTGGCAGTACCAAAAAATTACTATATCGGCCATAGCTTCGGATGACGCTGTTTACGATAAACATAAGCAACTGGCTTTTAATGCCAAAAATATAGTCATGCCGGATGGGCAGCAGCTAACGGGCCAAATCCAAGTCAGCGGTTTCGGCGAAAATGCCGTTTTCCAAGGCGATGAAGTGCTGGTGACAGGCAAGTTATATCCGGGTTATGGGGCTTACCAGGGGCGGATGAGTTTCGCCGCGTTGAGAGTGACGGCACGTCATCCGTCACTGGTGAGCGATATCCGGCGCCGGTTCACGGCCGGTATGCAGTCGGCGTTGCCCGAGCCGCTGGCACCGTTTGCTATGGGGCTGCTAGTCGGCCAGCGGGCAACATTACCCGATGACATTAAGCAGGATTTGCTGATGGTCGGGCTGACGCATATCATCGCGGTGTCCGGCTATAACCTGACAATCATCCTGCATGCCAGCCGACACCTGCTGGCCAAACGTTCCAAAAGACTGTCGACTCTTCTGTCGTTCGGCCTGATCGGAGTGTTCCTGCTGCTGGCTGGTGCCAGCGCGTCAATTGTCCGGGCGGCGATAGTTAGCATGTTAAGTATTGTTACCGGCTATTATGGGCGGGCAATGAAACCGCTGAACCTGCTGGCTTTGGTGGCGGCAATCACAGCTTGGGCCAATCCGTTTTATATCTGGAGCGACCTGAGCTGGTATCTCAGCTTTCTGGCTTTTTACGGCGTGATGATCGTGTCACCATTGTTGCAGGCCCGCCGTCCCGGCCAGTGGCACCAGTCTTTAATCGGCGGAGTGGCGTTGGAAAGTATCTGTGCCGAGGCCATGAGCCTGCCGTTCGTGCTATATATTTTCGGCCAGATGTCGTTGATTGGCTTGCCGGCCAACGTGCTGGTGGTCACTCTCGTACCATTGGCCATGCTCTTGTCATTGATAGCTGGCCTGGCTGGCATGCTGGGCGGGGCTTTGGCTGGCTGGTTGGCCTGGCCAGCTGCGGTTTTGCTGAACTATATGCTTGATATCGCGCATTTGATGTCACACATTCCGCACGTTTTTATTCAAAACCGGAGCTTGTCATTGGCAGCCATGCTGGGGCTTTACGGTCTGATAATGCTGGTGACTTTTATGCTCTGGCACAAGACAAAACCACCCAGGCCTGATATAATAACAGATATGAATGAACTTGAAACCGGGAGCCTGACAGTATGAGCGGCCATAGCAAATGGTCGACGATCAAGCGCCAAAAAGGCGCTAAGGACGCGGCCCGCGGCGCCGTGTTTACCAAACTCGGCAACGCCATCGCCATCGCGGCCCGCGCCGGTACGGATCCGGACATGAACTTCAGCTTGCGCCTGGCGATCGACCGGGCTAAAGCCGCCAACATGCCGGCCGCCAACATCCAACGTTCCATCGACCGCATCAAAGACAAGAATGCCGCCCAAATGCAGGAAGTTATGTACGAAGGTTACGGTCCCGGCGGCGTGGCTATCCTCGCTGAATGCGCAACCGACAACATCAACCGGACTTATCCAGAGGTTAAGCTGGCTTTCTCCAAGCACGGCGGCAACATCGCTGAGAAAGGTGCCGTGGCTTTCCAATTCGACCACAAGGGCATGATCCGGGTCAAAGGTTCCGGCGACGACGTGCTGATGCAGGCCTTGGAAGCCGGTGCCGAAGACGTTCAGGAGGAGGGTAACGAGTCGGTCGTTTACACCGATCCCAAGGAGCTGGCCAAAGTCCGCGAAGCCTTAACCGAGGCCGGTTTGGAAGTAACTGAAGCCGAATTAACTTACGTGCCCAACACCACGATCGAAGTAACCGACGCCTCCACGGCCGGCAAAATCATGCGTCTAATGGACGCCTTGGAAGACCTCGACGACGTCACGACCACCCACGTCAACTTCGACATCCCCGAAGAGCTACTCGGCTAGCAACATGAGAATCTTGGGAATTGATCCAGGCACAGGCATCCTAGGTTTCGGTGTTATTGACGTTGTTAAGGGCAAGGCGACTCTGGTGGATGCTGGTGTTATTCGGACGTCCGCCAAGGATGAGGACGCTGTGCGGTTACAGACAATTTTTGAAGAAATCACGGATATCATTGCCGAAACCAAGCCGGCCGAGATGGCGGTTGAGAAGCTGTTTTTCGCACAGAACGTGACTACGGCGATGACGGTTTCGCAGGCCAGGGGAGTGGTTTTGCTGGCGGGGAAGCAGGCAGGATTGGAGATTTTTGAATACACGCCGCTGCAGATCAAACAGTCTCTGACAGGTTATGGCCGAGCCGAGAAGAAACAGATACAGGAGATGGTCCGCGTTATCCTGCAGCTCAAGGAAGTCCCGAAGCCCGATGACTGCGCTGACGCCCTGGCCGCGGCTATCACCCACAGCATGACTATGCGATAATAGGGTGATGATTGCGACGCTGAACGGAGTGGTGAGCGAGAAGCTGGAGAACGGGGTCGTGCTGGATGTGCAGGGTGTCGGCTACGGCCTATATGTTACGTCCGAGGACCATGGCCGGTTGGTGACTGGCGAAACGGCCAAGGTCTATATTTATGAGCATGTCCGCGAGCAGGCGCATGATTTATTCGGTTTCCTGACGCGCGATACCCAGGCTCTTTTCGAGCAACTGCTAACTGTTAATGGCGTCGGGCCAAAAATGGCGCTTAACATGTTAAGTATTGGTTCGGCCTCCGATGTGCGGACTGCTATTGCTACAGCCAACACCAAATTTATCCAACAAGCTCCGGGTGTCGGCAAACGCCTGGCCGAACGTCTCGTCGTCGACCTTAAGGATAAGGTCGGTTTGGTTGGGGTCGACCTCGCCAGCACGGGCATGCTTCAGGGTGAGAACTCTTTGCTCCAAGACGAAGCAGTTGAGGCGCTGGTTTCGCTTGGCTACACTGCCTCCGACGCGGCCCAAGCTCTTAAGGGCGTCGATCCTGATTTAGCGACCGCCGAGCGTATCAAGCTGGCGCTAAAAGGCGTTACCAAATGAAAATTCCGGACATCAAGCTCAACGACAAAAACAGCATTCCCCAAATCGGCCTAGGTTTATGGCAAGTCAAAGACGCCGAACAATTCGCTGCTGGTTTCCAAGCCGCGATCAAAGCCGGGTATCGACATTTCGACTCAGCCCAGATTTACAAAAATGAGCAGATGTTGGGCGAACAATGGCAGGCATCGGGAGTAAAACGGGAAGACCTGTTCCTGACGACCAAAATCTGGATAGAAAATTTCGGCCACAAACGGGCGGTTAAAAGCTTCGATGAATCCTTGGAAAAACTCCAGACCGATTATGTCGACTTGCTGCTCCTGCACTTCCCCCTAACGATTTTGCGCAAAAAAGCCTGGCAGGCCCTTGAAGAAATCCAAGCTGCCGGCGGAGCCAAATCAATCGGCGTCAGCAATTACACCATCCGCCACCTGGAAGAGATGCAGAACTACGCCAAAGTCATGCCAGCCATCAACCAGGTCGAGCTACATGTTTTCCTCCAGCAACCTGAACTTGTTAAGTATTGCCGAGAGCATGATATTGTCATCGAAGCCTATTCGCCGCTGGCTCATGCCAAAGCCATGGACAATGATGTTATAGCGGCGATCGCCAAGAAACATGACAAAACTTACGCCCAAGTCATGCTCCGTTGGTGCGTAGAGAATAACTTCGTTGTATTACCGAAGTCGGTCACACCGAGCCGCATAGAAGAAAACATCGATATCTTCGATTTCCAACTGGACGACGAAGACATGGAAACAATCGCTGCCCAGGATCAGAATATGCGGACCGCTTGGAGTCCGGTCCACGTTCCATAGCTTCAAACGTTAAATAATACTGAATAAGCCACCGAAGATCGTACGGTGTCTGATATACTGAGGATTATGAGATACTATTTCATTCTTATAAGTATTTGCATAGTCTGGATCGTCGGCATCATAATCGCTCATTTCTCACTCAAGACCAGCGACCGTTTCTGGCTCTACATTTCTCTCATGACCTTCACGCTCGGCTCGTATATAATTGGTTTTACATCTAAGAAAACATGAAAACTATCGAACGCCGCCTGTCACGCGTAGCGGCAATAACAAAATTAAGCTGGACATGTGCCAGGTTGGCCGTAACAGGTCAGAAATCAGCCCTGCCGCAAACGATTTATATCAGTTTCCGCCAGCTGGGCGGCGTGTACGTGAAGTTCCTGCAGCTGCTGGTAATGCGGTCCGAGTTTTTTCAGGTATTGAAAGACTATGACATCTACGACGTCTACGATAACGTCGGGGTCGAGCCGATTGATATCCGCAAAGTCTTGGACAAAGAACTAGGCAGCCGGGCCTCTGAAGTCCCTCTGCGATTTGAGACGCCTTTCGCCGCCGGCTCTTTCGGGCAGGTCTACCTGGCTGACTACCAGGGCCGACCGGTCATCTTGAAAGTACTGCGGCCAACAGTTGTCAGCGACCTCAAGTTCGATCTTCATGTGTTGGGATTTTTCAGTCGCTGCATAGGTTGGTTCGCGTCCGGTAGCGCCGTTGACAGCAGGCGTATACACAAAGAGTTCGCGCGGGTAACTCTGCTCGAAACCAACTACATGCTAGAAGTTGACTATGCCAGCACGCTCTATGAGCGCTATCGCAACCATTCGACTCTCTTTATCCCTTACACTTACCGGGAATTTTCAACGGATATTATTATTTGTCAGGACTACGTTGACGGCGTGCCAGCCACCGATCTGATCAAAGCTGTCAGAGGTGGTGCTGACCCCCAGCAATATATTGCCCAAACTCTCGGTTCCGACCTTAAGCAGCAGCTCGTCGGATTAGGCACGGAAGCGGTTTCCAGCCCTCTCATTTACGGTACGGCTTACGGCGATCCGCACCCAGGTAACATTAAGTTTATGACCGGCAACCGTGTCGGCTTAATCGACTTTGGCTTGCAGGCACCGGCACCGAGCAATACCTTAAACTACCGGCGTCTGGTCGAGCAGTACTACAAGACATATTGCGGCCAGCCCGATTTCAGCGGCTATAGCCGGTTGCTGATGGAAATGTATGGCGGCGATGTGGTCAGGGCCGCCTACAGTTTAGACGAATATTACTCTACCGGTACGCATCAGCTCATGGACAGCCTCATCCAAAATGCCATGCAAGTGATGAATAGCCAGCCCGAGCGGACAAGCCGGTTGCTGCAAAATAACAAAGTAGCGCTGATGTTTACTTCGGTCGTCAACAAGGACAATCGGTTTTGTCTGAAGTATGATCTGGACGGACCGGAACTGATCCGGGCCGCGAATCTGTTTATAGGCATGCTGGATACCTTAGGTCTGAAGCACACCGTAATGAGAGAGGCTTACGCCCAGGCACTGGAACGCACCAAGGATGTAGAACTGAGCAATAAACAACCCACCTTACATCCGGAGACCGCCATGGAAATTCTAGCCGGCTGGTTCGACCAGATATCCCAGAAGAACCCTCAGCTGTATCGTCAGATAAAGCGCGAAAGGCTCAACTATGTTTAAAGACATCGCCCTGTACATTAAGCATCCTTATACCGCGGGTACTATCGCCATCATCTGGATTGGCACGCTCGGCATTTACGCGACCGACCAAAAGTTACCGATCGTGAAGATGGTTTTCATCAATACCATCGTTAGCCTGATGTTGTCTTTTGTCGGTTTCCGACCATCCCGTTAGCGGGCGGCTGTTATAATTAGCAGACAATGATTGATCGAATTTTGAATACTGCCGATGAGCCGGCTGACGAGCAGGAGGTCGAGCTTGAGGTTACGCTGCGGCCGCGGGATTTCGCTAATTATATCGGTCAGGAACGGCTGAAACAGAACATTAAACTGGCGATCGAAGCGGCCACTAAACGCGGCGAACCGCTGGATCATGTGCTGCTGCATGGGCCGCCGGGATTAGGCAAGACAACCATGGCCAGCGTTATAGCGCATGAAATGGGGGCACAGATCCGTGTCACCAGCGGTCCGGCGATTGAGCGGTCCGGCGACCTGGCCAGTTTGCTGACCAACTTACAGGATGGTGATATCTTATTTATTGACGAAATCCACCGCTTGAACCGAACGGTCGAGGAAGTTTTGTATTCCGCCATGGAAGATTTCAAACTGGATATTATGCTGGGCAAGGGGCCGTCGGCGCGCTCCCTGCGCCTGGATTTGCCGAAGTTCACGATTATCGGCGCGACTACTAGGACCGGATCTCTGGCGGCACCGCTGCGTGACCGGTTTGGCATGATCCACCGGCTGGAATTTTATACCCCGGAAGAAATTCAACAGATCATCGCCCGCGCCGCCAAGATCCTGAACGTCAAGATCGATAAACCGGCCGCCGCCGAACTGGCCCAACGCTCAAGGTTGACCCCTCGTGTTGCCAATCGTTTACTCAAGCGCGTGCGCGACTACGCCGATGTTAATGGTGACGGCATAATCGACACTGAGCTAAGTCACCAGGCACTTAAACTCTTGGATATCGACGAACTGGGGCTGGACACGGCTGATAGGCGGCTGCTACTGGCTATTATCGAAAACTACGACGGCGGACCGGTCGGTGTCGAGACGCTGGCGGCCGTGACGGCTGAAGAGCGGGGTACGATCGAAGATTTCTACGAGCCGTACCTGATGCAAATCGGCCTACTGGAACGCACGCCGCGCGGCCGCAAAGTTACCCCCAAGGCCTACAAGCACGTTGGCAGGAAACAACGCCCCGGCCGCGAACAATCAGCCTTGCTCTGACTTTGAACCGAACATAAGCCTGATATAATGCGGGTATGAATCCGCAGGACTCCTACGGCCCGTCCGCCCCTCTAGCGGTCAATAACCCCTTGTCAACCATGCGGCCCGGCGAGCAGATTATCTGTGAAATCAAGCGCCATCCGATCGGTATTATCGGTATGTACGGCGCGGTCGGTCTACTGCTCTTCATTATGGCCGTCGTGGCTTTCATAATAGCGCCCAATGTCTTTACCAGTTACAGCAGCGGGCAGGTGATGATGGCCGGCGGCCTGATTTTCGTGGTCGCGGCTATTATCGGTATCGGTTTCCTGTTCATTGTGCATACTATTTACTGGGGTAACAGCTGGATAGTTACCAGCGATAGCATTACCCAAATAAAGCGGATCGGCCTGTTCGATAAGCAAACCAGCCAGCTTTCGCTAGGCAACCTGGAAGATATTACCGCCGAGCAGAACGGCGTGCTGGCGCAAATGCTGCATTTCGGCGTTATCAGTGCCGAAACGGCCGCCGCGACAGATAAATTCACGTTTATATACTGTCCCAATCCGACTTATTACGCCCAGCAAATCCTGGCTGCCCGCGAACGCTTCGAACAGGAGCATCACCAGAACCCCGAAATGCCGGCTCCTACTCCTGGAACGGGTTTGCCCGAGCCTGGTTGAAGAGGCTTTTGACACTGACACTATTGTCTTGCAAGGATTGCAACTGGTCGACGACTTTTTTGTCGATGTGGGGTATTCGAGCTGCCTGAACCTGGCTAGTAACGGCGTTATCAGTCGGCTGGGCGTTGCTGAGGCTATTAATGCGCAAGATGACAAAACCATAGACTAAGGCTACGAAAACCAGGAATAACACGAAACTGTAGCGGCTCACGTGACGCAATATAGCGCCGGCTTTTTCGGGTATATCCCGTACGTTGAATTTAGACTTAGTCATGGCTTGATGTACTCGTTTAGGGTTAGCGTGAAGCTTAACAGGTTGGGGTTGTTAGCATTCGGCTGCAAGGTAATGGTACTGATCTGGGCTGTCCGGCGGTTATGCTCAAGACCGCTCAGGAAATTAACGAACGAGCTATATGCTATCGGCTTGTTAGGGTCACTCTGGATCGTAATCAGGAGGTCGTAGACGCCCGGAATGTTTTTGACCGGGACTAGTTGGGATAATTTACCCGCGCTGGAGTTGGCGCTCTTCGGACTGGGGCTAGTCGGCGCGGTCGTAGCCGCCCCGGATCCCGTGCTTGTCCCGCTGGATCCTAGCGTGGAGGCCGGGAAATTGATCTGTTGCAGACTGACACCGCTTATATCGTTAGAGGCGGCTATATTTACTATTTCACGGACCGCTTCGGCCTGGTCTTTGTCTTCGGGCACGATAGTCTGGGTAATTTTTAACAGATCGCTGTAGGTCTGGACTTCCTTTTTAGCGTTGGCCAGGCTGAGTTGTTCCTGGGATAAGGCCAGGCTTTTGGCTTTGAGACTAGTGACTTTGACGGCCTGTGATGTCAGTAACTGGTTGGTGCCATAAGCACCACCGATGAGGCCAGCCAGCAACAAGCCGACTAACCCGGCCAACAAATAGTACAAGCGCTTGCTGGGGTTCATCTTCAGGCTGATAGTCATGGCGCGGCCTGCTTGCTATTAATAAACAGGAAAGGATTATTAGTGGCGAGGAGTGCCCGTATATTAACGGTGCAAGGATAATGCGGGTTAATCGCGTTTTCGCTGTTACAGGTAATGTTCACTATGTCGGCTTTGCTGAAGATCCTGTTGGTCGGATCAGCCAGGTTGACCTGTACCTGGGTTGCGGTATTATAATCGGTGGCTACGGCCACGATATCGATCGCGCTCTGGGTCTGGCTGATTTGCAGGCCAGTCAAGTTAGCATTAGCCGGTATGACGGCCGCGATTTGCTTGAGCAGCTCCGAGAATAATACTTCCTGTCCAAGCACCTTAACGACCAGTTTGAAGCTATTACTAATGTTCTTGACTTGGGCCTGCGTGCCGGCGAAGTCTTCCTGCTTAAATAGCTTCTCAGCCGCGGATATCTGATTGTTATAGCGGACTGTCGATTGGTGCAACGATAACAGGCCGTAGGTCGCCAGGCCGCCCAAGCCAATCAGCGTGACCAGGCACATAATTGCCCAGCGGCGCAGTGCCACGTTAAGACGGGCATAGCGGTAACCGTTCTTAATTTCCGGTGGCAGCAGGTTGATCATGCCAAGAACACCTCCTTGGATTTTGCTAGGCTGAGGCCGGCGACTGTGGCGTACATCGGCTTATCGGCATCAGCCGGCGGTTGAAAGCCCTTGTAGTTAAGGTATTGCCAAGGATCGGTATGCCGAACCGGGATGCGCGTAGCGTTAGTCAAGTAGTCACTCAGTCCGGGCATATTGGCACCGCCGCCCAAGGTTATAACCTGGCCTACCGGCCGCGATGAACCGTAGCGCTCTTCGTAGTAGCGCAGCATACGGCGGATTTCTTTGACGATTTCCTGTAGGCTGGGTTCCAGGGCTTGCCTGATTTCAGCCTGTCTCTTGCTGACTCCCAGGCCGTAACGCGACTTGATGGAAGCGGCTTCCTCGAGGCTGACGCCCAGAGTCTTTTTGATGGAATTGGTGAAACTGTGGCCGCCGCTCTGGACCGTACCCGTCACTAGGACATGTTTATCAAAAATACTGATGTCGGACGACAATGAACCGAAGTCGATAATCAGCGTGGCGATGTTGGTCTGTTCGTCCAGGCTAAAAAGCCGTGCCGTTGAACTTAGCGTAGGCTCGATCAGCACCGTCTCAAGCCCTATAATCTGAGCCAGTTCCAGGTAGGAATCAACTATGGTTTTCGGTACGGCCACCAGGAAAAGCTCGGTGTTGTCGGCTGTCTGGCGGGTGACTTCATAGTCCAGGTACAGCTCTTCCAACGGCATTGAGATGTACTGTTCAGCTTCCAGGCTGACAGCATCGGCCAGTTCGCCCGGCTTCAACTTGGGCAGGCGCATCGAGCGGGTAAAAGTACGGTAGGCCGGAATCGCCAAAGCCACCCGGCGGGTAGTAATATCACCGATCAAATGATGGCGGAAGAGATCAAACGTCGCCTTGGCTATGACTTCCGGCTGGACGATCACGCCGTCGGCCTGGGCATTGGTATCGAAGGTCGTGAAGCCGTAGCCGATAACCCGCGGACGATAGTTTTTAGACTTTGCCGCCACCGGCTCTTCGGCCAGTTGCATGGCTTTCATCGAGCCATGGCCGATATCCAAGCCAAAAAGTGGCTTTTCGTGGTAAAAGTTAGGAATTTTAGAGTTTTTCATGCAGCTTCGCCCACCCAGGCACTCATAGTTATCATTTAGTATAGCAGATATCAACAGAGGGGCAGCAACAATTTAGCTTATTGGCGCCTGTAGCCTTTGACAACCCACGTAGTGCTGCCGACACCGGTAGAGCTGCCAAACGTAATAGTCCCGGTATTGGAAAGCTGAACCGTCTGCCCGATAATCGCGCCTATCTGCCCGCTGTTGGCCACCTGTACTTGAGACCAATAAGCGTAAAAGATAGTATTGGGTGCCCCCGATGAGTTACTGAGCGAGATAGTCGTAATCGACCGTGAAGTAGCCAAAGCGGTGCCGGTAACGGTCGAGCAATCAGGCGAACAGGCGTTACCGCTATAAAACGTGTATATCTCGAAACCGGTGTTGCTGGCATTGGAAAGCAGCTGTGAGCTATTGGAGAACACCGCGCCGTTCGACCCGTCGACCATAATATTAGGCATGGTACTACCCAGCGAATCGGCTACGGCCATCTGGGCCGTGTTACTAATATTAAGATTACCGGTTATCCAAATGTTGCCTTGTACAGTGACTTTACACTGGTTGCTTATTGAAACATTACCGGTGATCTTGGTATTGGCCGGCCAGGTAAGAACCTGTTTACCAGAACAGGAAGCGGCGCTGCCGGTCAAATTGTTAGTGACAGCGGCTTTTTGGGCCGCCCGGTTATAGGTCGGCAACGCCTGGGGTGCGGCGCTGCCGCCAGCTACCAGGCCGGTATTACTCATGCCGCTACCGTTTGTTTGGTTAGTCGCTTTCACCGTTCCGTATATATGGGCCGTGTTATTTATGGTAATTGGCTGACCGCCTTGGCCGCTGCTACAGACTTTAGGATAAGTCGAATCCGCCGGTTGAGGACAAGCCTGGTCGGCCACCTCGACGGTCACCGGATTGGTGCTTAGCCCTATCTGTGCCGAGTTTGACAGGTTGATCGTGCCGTTCACGAAGACGTCGCCGCCGACTATCTTCGAGCTATTACTCATAACCAGGCCGCCCTCGCCGCTTATAAGGCTGAAAGTGTTGGTAGTTACCGGTCGCAAATCAACATATATTGATACCGAACGAGAAGGGATAGAAGCCGCGACCGGACGGTATGTCTTACCGACTATGGCAATAGTTTTGGCGGTATTATTACCTGAAATGGTGGCGGTGAAGGTGGTTCGCAAGCCGTTACCGTTGTGCAGCTGTATCTCGCCACCCGTACCGGCCCAGTTATTATTCTGGCTGATTTGCTCCACGGCGTAATCGGCGCCGGCGTCGGCTGCCAACTGTGCTTCGGTATGCAATTGGTCAAATCTCGCCACCTGAAAACTGGTTAGTGACAGATGCATGTAATACATTGCCAGCAGTATCAGGAAAGGCAGGGTAATGATTAGGATAAGTATAAGTGACCCTCGTTCCTCGCGAATTGGCAAATGTTTCATATCAAAACCTATTCCTTAAAGTTACACGTGTGCTGGTGTCCAGGTTCAAAGGCTGGCCAGGCGCGTTTCGCTGCATTGTCAGGTTGATTTGTATAGAACGGGCCACCGTCGGGTCGCTGGTCTGCACGGCATCCTGGTCATACATCGTAAACGTCATTGAGCTGACGTAAGTCGCCAGCTGCGTATCGGCCGGGCAGCTTTGGCTGGCTAGGCTGGCAGGACAAGAGGTTATCACGGTATTGCCGGCGGCACTCGAGTTAGCCAATTTACGCTCCATGAGGTTCGTGCCACTTTTATAATAAACCAATTCGTTCATGTAGGGGCTGCCGGTATTCGGGTCGATGATGTACTGGTGGCCGCTGGTGACGGCCGGTACGGCGATGACGATTACGAACAAACTGTTACTGGTGTTCCAGCCGCCTGCCGGAGCGTGGGGGTCGCTTATCTGGTTGGTTTGGCGGACACCATCGCCGAAGCGGATGTTTTCTACGGTCGTGCGGAGCAGGTTTTGGGAATTCACGGTCATTTCGGACAACTCGTTATTACGGGTGATGACCACGAAGTAATTCGCCGTTAAGCCCAAAAAAACGACACCTATAATAGCCATCACGGTTACGGAAATCATAAGCTCAACCAAGGTAAACCCTGCCTGGCTTCTGTCTAAGCGTCTATTGCCCGACACCGAGCTCTCCAATATAGGTAGTATAGGCCAGCGTGTTGGTCTGCGCCTGGTCTTTATAGGTTAAAGTAATATCGACCTGTTTGAGGCCGGTCGACGGGCTGCTGACGGTCATTGAAGCGCTCCGTGAACGGGGCAACTGGGAAGGCAATTCGGCGGAGATATTAGTAGTTCCCACGTTTATACCGTTATAGCCAGTATTGCGAAGCGCCTCTACTTTTGCTTCAGCGTAGGAATTGGCGAGGTTTAAATATCTGCCCCGCTGGGCCACATGCACATAGCTGGTTACGACCTGGCTAAGGGAGGCCGTGACAATTGCCGCGACGGCAATCGAGACTAGTAGTTCGACTATGGTAAAACCGTCTGATGATCGATGAATTTTCACGCTTAAGCTTAATTATAGTATAGAAGCCTCGAAATGTATTTCGAGGCTTCTTAACGTTTAACCTGACCTAGTGATAGTTGTACTAGTCGAGGTTGCTCTTGATGTACTTGTCTTGGCCGTTGACCGTGCCTTCGTATTCGGCGGTCAAAGTGTACTTGGCGCAAGTTGTGTCATCTGACTCGCATGGTGTGCTACCGTCAGATTGAGTGACGTTGTAGGCGTATGTCTTAGCCGTACCCGTGCCAGCAACTAGCTGGTTGCTCTGGGTTGTGTTTGACGGGTCAATCAGAGCGTTCTTGTCGAGACTCTTCATGTTGGTGTCGATCCAACCGCCAGCGGCCGTGCCTTTCATGTCAGTTAAGCTTGGGTAATAACCGTTCTGGCTGAAGAACGCCTCAAGCTGCGTCTGCAATGACTGGATGTCAGTCTGCCGTTTAGAGTTACGTGCTTTTGCCTGTATGCCGCTATAGGTCGTGATGACGAGTAGCGCCAAAATACCGATAACTACGATGACGATCAATAGTTCGACGATCGTGAAACCTTGATTACGTTTCTTAAGGGAGATCATGAGAGCCCACCCTCCTTGTTTAATTGTTTTATATCGATCTTTGGGACTAAGCTGTTATGCTCGCCGCAAGTATCTGGCTATGATTATAAACATAAGCGTTATCTCGTCAAGCTTTTTAGCTGCCAATGTTCTTCGAGAGGTTAGCGATAGGTCCCATAACAGAGGCGGCTATCAGACCGACGCCAGCACCGAGAAAAATTATCATGATCGGTTCGATAATGGCGGCCAGGCCGTCAATCAATACCGTCACCTCTTCTTCGTAAAAGTCGGCTATCTTGACCAGAACAGTATCGATCTGGCCGGTTTCTTCGCCGACCATCAGCATCTGGGCGACTATCGGCGGGAAGTGGGGACTACGGCTAAGCGGCTCAGACAGTTGTTTGCCGTTTCGGACTTCTTTGGCGGCAGCCGTCAATTCGGCTTCGATGACCTTATTACCGATGGCGGCTCCGGTGACTTCTAGGGCGTCAAGCACGCTGACACCGGATCCCATCAGCGAGGCGAAAGTCCGCGAAAAACGGGCGATAGCGACCTTGAGAATGATGATTTTTACTATCGGTGTGCGCAGCAGTAAGGCATGGAACCTATACTTGCCGGCTGGCGTTTTAATGTAACGAAGCACGTATATGGATATGATGACCGCCAATATCAATAAAAGTACAAGGTTGGGTATTTTATCGATAATCGGTATAGGCAAGTGCTTAAGAAGCGTAGGCTTGGAGCAGAAATTGCTGAAATTCAACAGAACCTGCGTATAAATAGGCAGCTTGGCGTTCGGGCCGCCCAAGCTGGTCAGGATGCCGCCAAGCTTAGGTACGATGAACAGCATGATGCCGAAGAAGGCTATGACGGTGACGGTCAGGATGACTAGCGGATACATCATGGCGCTCTTGATCTTTTTGCGGATGCTGGCGTCGAGTTCTACTTGAAGGGCCAGTCGCTTCAGTATCTCGTCCAGGATGCCGCCCTCTTCGCCGGCCCGAACCATGTTGACGTAAACGTCGGAAAAAACCGTCGGGTATTTGGCAAAAGCGTCGCCCAGCGGCTGGCCGCCCTCGACGTCTTTGGCGACGCCGGCGAGCACCTGCTTCATATAAGGGTTGCTGGAGTCGGACTGCAACGCCGCCAGCGACCGGGCCAGGGGCACGCCGGCTGAAATCATGGTTGATAGCTGGCGGGTGAAGATGACCAGGTCACTGAGCTTGACTTTCTTCTTGGGACCGAACAAAGACCTGGACTTGTTACGGGCTTTGCCGGCTTCTATGAGGACCGGATGGATGTTTTGCTTGTGTAGCATCGACAGCAAGTCCTGTTTGCTGGCAGCCTCGGCGGTGCCGGTGATGGTTTTGCCGCTGGCGGAGGTGGCTTTGTATTTGAATAGCATAGTTTAAGTTTGTTCCTGCGAGGTGACGCGCAACACTTCCTCGATGCTGGTTTGGCCGCGGAGAGACTTGACCAAGCCGTCAAGCTGCATAGTCAACATGCCGTCCTGGATGGCCGTTTGCTCAATATCCTCGCTGGTGCCGTTACTGACAATCTTCTTCTGGATAGCCGTCGAATTATTCAAAACTTCATAAATGCCCATACGTCCCTTGTAACCGGTGTGATTGCAGCTATCACAACCGTCATCGTGGGCTTTCCAGAGCTTGGTAATGGTGCTGTCAGTGGTGCTTAGATCACTAGTGTTTCCAGCCTGTTTGGTGTTAGGGGCACCAATGCCGCCTTGCAGGGCGGCCGCTTCCAAGGCGTGAATTTTTTTGAATCCGCCGTTGTCGGGCAGCCGGAAGCTCTTCTCCAATTGCTTAAGGGTAATGTCATCTGGTTTGATTGATTCGCGGCAGTTAACGCACAAACGCCGTACCAGCCGCTGGCCGATTACGACTCGCACGGTGCTGGCTATCAGGAAAGGCTCAACGCCCATTTCCAGCAGCCGCGGCAGGCAAGTGGCGGCGTTATTGGTGTGCAACGTGCTGAAAACCAGGTGCCCGGTCAAAGCGGCCTGGACGGCCAGGTCGGCCGTTTCGCCGTCACGGATCTCGCCGACCATGATAACATTGGGATCCTGGCGCAACAGTGCCCGCAGGCCGCTGGTGAAAGTCATGCCAGCGATCGGGTTGACCTGTGTCTGGTTGGCGCCGATGATGTGGTACTCGATCGGGTCTTCGACGGTCGAAATGTTGACGTTGGGCGTATTGAGCGAACTTAGCACGCTGAACAGGGTGGTGGATTTGCCCGAGCCGGTCGGTCCGGTTACCAGCACCATGCCGTGCGGCTGGACGATAGCCTGCTGCAGGTCGGCCAAAGCCGTGCCCCAGAACCCCAGCTCCACGAAGTCGGCCGGCTTGCTTGACTCGTTAAGGATACGCATGACGACCTTCTCGCCGTCCAAGATCGGCAGCGTAGATACGCGCAGGGCGTAAATCTGGTCGCTAATCTCGACTTTGAAACGGCCGTCCTGCGGCGCGCGATGTTCATCAATCTTGAGGTTGCTGAGGATTTTGATACGGCTGACCAGCGCCCCCAACACCTTGCGTGGCAGCTTATTGGCTTCCCGCAGCAGGCCGTCGATACGGTAGCGCACTACCACGAAATCTTCGCGCGGTTCGATATGGATATCGCTGGCACCGGCCTTAACGCCGAACTCAATGATAATATTGACGGTCTGGGCGATCGGCGAGTCTTCCGCCAGGTCGTTTTCGTCGACTTCCTCGGCGTCCTCGGCCTCGTCCTGGCTGGCAATTACCTTGGTCAGCTCGCTGCTGATGTTGCCGCGGTACTGGTCAAGCGCCGATTGCAACAGGCTGCTGGTGGTAATGTGGACCTTGACGTCGTTGCCGAGCTGTTTCTGGAGAAAATTAAGCGCCTGGATATCATCCGGATCTTCGACAGCCAGCATATTAACCCCGTGCTGGTCGACATCGAACACCACGGCGTTGTATTGGCGGGCGATGCGTTCCGGCAGCAGTTTGAGGACGGCCGGTTTAATCTCTTTAGCGTTAAGTTCAATGTAAGGCACGTCGATTTCGGCGGCGTACAGCTTGGTCAGTTCCTGTTCGCTGACCAGGTTATTCTTAACCGCCAGGTCCTGCAGGGGTAGTTTGTCGGTTTTTTTCTGTTCGTGCAGGGCCGTCAACTGGTCTTTGGTGACGTGCTTGCTGCGCTGCAGCAGGGTTTCGACCAGCGAATCAGTTATACGCATAGCTGCACTCCGGGTGTCCGAAAGGTATTTTTATTTTGTCTTTAGGTCCCACCATAAAGCTTATTTTATCAGGATATCCCTAAAAGCGTTAGCGATTATAGGTACCCGGTTCAGATACGGATCGCCCAGTTTGTTAAATAAAAATTAAATAGTTTGAAAATATCCGGCGGAATAAGCTGTAGCAATTTTCACCGGGGGCCTGGCCGGTTTATAGTGCTAAAATATTAGTAACAGGTGGTAAGTGACCGTAGGAGGTTCAGACATGGCAGACACTAAATTATCGAAGACTAAAGCTACAAAGGAAGAAGCCAAAGAGGCTAAGATCGGGGCGTCCGAAGGCAAGGCCAAAGCCTTAGGCCTAGCCCTGGAAACAATCGAGAAACAGTTCGGCAAAGGCTCGATCATGAAGCTCGGCGACGCCCACGGCACGGCAGTCGAAACGACCCCGACCGGCGCCCTAAGCCTCGATATCGCTCTTGGCGGCGGCATACCTAGGGGGCGCGTAATTGAGATTTACAGACCAGAATCATCCGGTAAAACCACGCTGACCCTGCACGCTATCGCCGAAGTTCAACGCCAGGGCGGCACGGCTGCTTTCATTGATGCCGAGCACGCTCTGGATCCGTCTTATGCCAAGCGTATCGGCGTAGACGTCGAAAACCTGCTTCTCAGCCAGCCGGACAACGGCGAACAAGCACTGGAAATCGTGGAGACTTTGGTACGTTCCAACGCTGTCGACCTGATTGTCGTCGACTCCGTGGCGGCCCTCGTGCCGCGCGCCGAAATCGAAGGCGAAATGGGCGACAGCCATATGGGTCTCCAGGCTCGGCTGATGAGCCAAGCCCTACGCAAGCTCACTAGTGTTATCAGCCGCAGCAAATCCAGCGTTATCTTCATTAACCAGATCCGCATGAAGATCGGCGTCATGTTCGGCAACCCCGAGACGACTACCGGCGGTAACGCCCTTAAGTTCTACTCCTCGGTCCGCATGGACATCCGCCGTATCGGCCAGATCAAGCAGGGCGAGAGCGTGATCGGTAACCGCACGCGGGTCAAAGTCGTCAAGAACAAGATCGCGCCGCCATTCCGCGAAGCCGAATTCGACATCATGTACAACGAAGGCATCAGCGTCTCCGGTGACATACTCGATCTGGCAGCCACCCGCGACATAGTCGAAAAGTCAGGTGCCTGGTATGCCTACAAAGGCGAGAAGATTGGCCAGGGCCGCGAAGCCGCCAAACAGTATATGCAGCAGAATCCGAAGCTGATGGCCGAACTCGCCGCCAAAATCCGCGCCGACGCGGTCGCCGCCGCCAAAGAGTAGGCCGGAAGCCCGGTATGACGCGCTATCCCCCGATCCAAATCGTTGACCAGGCCGATCAACCGGTCGGACGCGCGTCCCTTACCGAAGCCTATGAGCAGGGCCTACCTCACCGGGTCATCTACGTCATTGTCGAGGATACAGACGACAAAGTCCTGTTGCAGAAACGCGGTCCCAACGTAGCTACCTACCCCGGCTGCTGGGACATATCAACCGCTGGCCATGTAGACGAAGGCGAGACTTACGAATTGGCCGCCAGGCGTGAACTTGCCGAAGAACTTGGTATGAATGACGAAGGCTTTGAGCTTGAGGAACTCGGCAAATATTACGACGAGAACGTCATTAACGGCTTCCGTCTGAACCGTTTCCGCAAGACCTACAAAGTGGTCATACAGGCTGGCACTACCTTGCGGCCGCATCTCACTGAACTATCCGGCATTCGTTGGCTCAGTATCGCCGAAGTCAAAAAGCTGGCAGCCGACCACCCCGACAAAATTGCCATAGGCCTGCGGCAGTGCCTCGAGGAGCACTATTCAAAAACATGAAAATCACCAGCATCAAGCAGCAGGTCAAGCGCGCGGGCAGGTACTCAATATTCGTTGAAGGCAGGTACGCTTTCAGCCTCAGCGCGGCGTCATTGCTTGATAGTAAACTAAGCATTGGCCAGGACTTAAGCCGCCAACAAGTCAGGGAACTGGAGCAGGCTTCAAGCGATGATAAGCTCTATAACAATGTTCTCCGTTACCTGGCCATCCGATCCCGCAGCAATTGGGAAGTAGAGACC
>DASRLG010000042.1:0-3382 GCA_035648575.1 Candidatus Dormiibacterota bacterium | reverse complement strand
AACCAGCACCCGAAACTGCTGAACCCGAAGAAGCCCCAGTCGAGGACAAGCCTGCCGAAGATGAAAAAGCTGCCTGAAGACCGGCGTTCGGGCGAAAAATTTCACATCAAGCCGCTAGCGATTTGTTATAATTGAATAAGTACGGGAGTACCATTAACTAACCTACAGGAGTCTGTCACATGATAGAAATTGACCAACAGTTTATAGAGTACGTCGTTAAGTCATTAGTGGGCAAACCTGAGGCTGTCCACATTGACCGGCGAATTGATGAAAAAGGCGTTTTGCTGGAGCTGACCGTTAACCCCGAAGATCTCGGTCGAGTAATCGGCAAGCGTGGCGCTACCGCTCAGTCACTTCGTACATTATTGCGAGCTCTTGGCACCAAGAATGATGCTCGCTACAACCTCAAGATTATCGACAACGGACCACTTGATCATGGCCATTCCAGCGATGACAAACCGGCACCAGTCAAGGAACAATCTTACTCGGATGCTAGCGACACCTCAACCGATGATTCACAAGTAGATGACGCGGCCAGCGATGACACCGACAAACCAGCCGAGGAAGAAGCTCCAACCCAATCCGAAGAAACAGAAGCTGTCAGCGAACCAGAAGCAGTCGAAGAAGTTCCATCAACCCGGCACGAGGACCAAACAAGCGACCGCTTGGCTCAGGCCCGGCAAGAGTTGGCTGACCTCGACGACCTTGACCTCTAGACTCTAGATGAAAATCCAGATTATTACGCTGTTTCCGGAGATGTTCACCGGCGTGCTGGGTAACAGTATGCTGTGGAAGGCCCAGGATAAGGGCTTGGCAGCTTACGAAATAATCAATTTGCGCGAGTTCGGCCTGGGGCCGCGCAAGCAAGTCGATGATACGCCCTATGGCGGCGGCGACGGTATGCTGCTGATGATCGAACCTTTAACGGCCGCCATTGAGCAGGCCAAGCAGGCCGACTCCGAGGCCAAGGTCATATTGCCGACCCCGCGCGGCCGGACTTACAAGCAATCAGATGCCAAGCGCCTGGCGGCCGATGACAAAGGCCTGATTATAATCTGTCCCCGCTACGAAGGCTACGATGAACGCGTCACGCAGTGGGTCGATGAAAGTTTTTGCGTTGGTAATTACGTTTTGACCGGGGGTGAGCTGCCGGCGATGGTCGTTATTGATTCGGTAGTCCGTTTGCTCCCCGGTGTCCTAGGCGGTGAAAACTCGGCCGACATCGAATCGTTTCAGCAGGATGATAAGACTATCGAGTTTCCGCAGTACACCCGTCCCGAAGATTTCCAGGGTTTAAAAGTTCCGGAAGTGTTACTGAGTGGTCATCATGGCGAGATCGAAGCCTGGCGGGAAGCCAATAGGCCCGGCGAGGGCCACTCGACCGCAAAAAACTAGTCACCTTACCTGTTAAGTTTGAGGCTATTGAGGAGGGAGTTAACGGTAATCTTGAACTGATTGTTATCAGTCGTTTGATTATTTTCTTTGGCGGACTGGGGGTTGGCTGTCGAGCCGGTACTTGATGATGATTGTGAGGCGGTGGTTGATAAGTTTGAGGTTGTGTTCGCTGTCGAGGTTGCCATTGGATCGGTTGTCACAGGGTTCGGAGTGATAATCACCGGTTGGGCCTGGGACACCTTTGGCAAATTGGCCACGGGAAGAGAAGGCTTGGCCTTAGCAATCGAGGTGGCCGCCGGCTGGCTAGCCGCGGTACCTGCCTGAGCGTTATCGTGGGGATGCATCAAAACGAAAGCGAAACAGAACAAAGAAACCAGGAACAGGGGCGGGCCGATCAGGAAACGATGGGAATTGGCCGACGGCGGCGAAACGTTGATAGCGTAACGCGTCAAATCTCGCCTTCTTGAACTTTAACAGGTAACTTTTTAATCATGGTTATGAATTATAACACCCCAAAAAGCCATGGATGTAAGAATTCCAACTATCGCCTGTTTAGAGGCAATGTGACAGTAAAACAGGTACCACGCCGCGGCGAGCTATTAACTTTGATAGAGCCGCGGAAGTCATCGGTGACGTATTGCTTAACAATGGCCAGGCCGATGCCCAGGCCGCGGCCGGATTGGCCCTTGGTCGTATAAAAAGTTTCAAAAAGTCTGGGCATGGCTTCCGGGGCAATTCCATTACCGTGGTCGGCCACTTGGACGGTTAGCCAACTTTGGTCGTAGCTAAACGTCATCCTTACCACATTGACTCGTCTAGAATCGGCATTCCGGCCGCCATAAGCCTCAATGGCATTAACTAACAGATTGGAAATGATATGCTGGAACTTCACCGGATCGCCGTGCAGCTGACACTCAGGTGCCAATCCGATGTAGAGCCGGACTCCGGCTTTCCTAGCTAACGGTGCCACGACCCGCTTCAACTGGTCAAGCTGCGGCTGAATGCGGAAACCCGTAGCTTTGGCCTGCAAGCGCACCTGTTGCCGAGCGGCCTCGATGTAGCGCCGCATTATTTGCATGTCTTTCCGGGCACGCCGTATCGCTGAAGATTGTTTATCGCCCAGCTCAAGGTTTAACATAGCCGCCGTTAAGGGGTTGCTGATCTCATGCAGCATACTGGCACTCATCCGCCCCAGCCTGGCGAAGTGCTGCAATTCTCGCAGGTGTTCATAATTGATCAGTTCTTTCATCAAGCGGCAATCAGGTCTTTTCGGTAAAGGCGGTTTGTATCACTTCCAGCCTGTAGCCTATGCCGTGGACTGTCCGGATCAATGGTTTGTCAAAAGGCCGGTCGATTTTGTCGCGGAGGTGCTTGATGTGCACGTCGACGGTATTGGTCCACAGGTCTTCGGCGCCATGCCAGGCATAACGTGTCAGGGCCCGTCTGGTTACGACCGAACCGGCATGTTCCATCAAGCACTCCAGCATGACGAACTCCTTGCGCCGCAGGTTGATAGCCATGCCGTCACGGCTAACCTCATGGGTTTTACGGTTAAGCTCCAGGCCGCTGATTGCCAGTTTATTCGGCGGTTTGATTATCTGGTGGCCGGCCCGTGTCAGGGCACGCAGACGGGCTTTGAACTCGCCTAAACTGAATGGCTTAGTCAAATAGTCATTAGCCCCGGCATCAAGCAGGTTTATTTTGGTTAAAGTCCGGCTGTCGGCCGTAAGGATCAGGATCGGGGTCCGGAAGCCGCCTTCCCGCAGCCTCTGGCAAATCGCCAGCCCGGACATGTCGGGCAGGTCCAGGTCGAGCACGACGATGTCGTAGTGCGAAGCATCGGTTTTGTAGAAAGCCATCTGACCGGTAGTCGCGGTATCGATGTCATAGCTGCTCTGGAGTGCCTGCGACAAAGCGCTGGCTATACTGCGGTCATCTTCGACCAATAAAACCTTCGGTAATATCTGCATAGTGCGGACTATTATTA
>DASRLG010000041.1:0-38049 GCA_035648575.1 Candidatus Dormiibacterota bacterium | reverse complement strand
CCGTATGGCCGTCTTCCTGGTGTTGTTCAATCACGAATTTACCATCAGTCCAGATCTGTAAAAGTTCGTCTAGGGCAGTTTGTAGCTCCACTAGCTCCTCACTGCTTAGAACACCGATGGACTGCAGCATGGCAGCGTGCGCCTTACTGGCCCGAATGTCGTAACCAAGCAGTTGCTGGTCCTGACGGTAGTCATCGCCAACCGTGTAGGCCTCGACCAATGGATTCAATGTTGCCGCGTTATCTTCTTGCCATAATTTGTTCATCTCATATTCCTCTCATTTAATTAAAAAGCTCCCTGTTGGGAGCTGCCGTGGAACCTTATTTTACGCACTAATTACAAGGGCAACTCCCGATGG
This sequence comes from Candidatus Dormiibacterota bacterium, assembly GCA_035648575.1. GTDB lineage: Bacteria > Patescibacteriota > Saccharimonadia > Saccharimonadales > UBA4665 > DASRLG01. The sequence goes on along the minus strand of DASRLG010000041.1, from coordinate 37,691 downwards.
TACGCGAGCGGCGGCGGATGGCTGCAACCGATGTAACTAATGAAGACATAGCTATACGATACTATAACTTCGCTCCTGGCGCAATATTCAGTGCGCCTGTCGGAGCAGCCGAGAACCACGCCACAGCAGACTGTACATGCTGGCCAAAAGGATGAAAAAAGTGACGACCGTGGATATCATTTGCGGATAGGCCGCCGGATGCTGCAAACGGTCCGATACGTCAAACAGCAGGCCGCCCGGGTTGGTCAACAGGTCCCAGCTGTTCCAGCGCAGGTCACGCCCGACGTAAACCGCCGCGCTGCAAACCAAGAGCGTAGCGGCAATCCAGAAAGTCGCTCCGGTAACTGACAAACGCCGCCTCAACTGGATATGAATCAAGTACAGGCTGCTAAAACCAAGCACCACGCCGGTATATATAAACGACGTGAACATCACGGCATCATAAAGTATATCCACCCTCTGCACCTCTTGCAGATGAATGAAATCACTAATCATATAAAAACTGTTGGGCAGGAAGACCAGCCACAACGTGCTGACTGCCAGCGCCTCCCAGCTGGACCAGAGTTTGCGCCTTAACAGGGCGACCAAGCGCACAGCGAAAATCAGCGGTAACCAGGCCAGAAACAGGTTCCAAACCAGATAATCATAATCCAGGCTGCTGTTACGCCAAGCTCCATAGCCGAACAAACCGACGCTAACCAGCGTCGAAGCTCCCAAAGCGAGAATAAACTGTGTGCGGGGTAACCGCCAGGTACTCATACCGGTTTAATTATACAATTACTGGCCGGCTATCGCGTCGGCGTTTTTGGCCACGTACTGGTATGTGGCATTAAGATGCTGGGTTTGGGCCAGTACCATGTCGGTGGTATGCATTAGGACGTAAGTGTACGCCGCCACCATGACTCCAAGTACCAGGAACAGTTTCATGCCTCACTTATATCAGTATGTTTACACCCGTGCAAGCATGGGCATTTTGGTATTTTTCCGGTTCTGGTTGTTAGTTGCCGCGTTCGAGGTCGCGTTGGGCAGGCGTTTCGTGCGGGCGGGCATAATCGTCTTCAAGACGCCAGGTCGTGCCAAGTTCGGGAGTGGAGACTTCCACGACATCGCAGTCGGTCAGGCCGATTAGCCGGTGCCGTTGGCCGATTTTGGTGCTGTAGCCCTGCCCCGGCTGCAACTCGGTTTGGACCAGTTCACCCTTATCGTTTTCCCAGATAACAGCGGCTTGGCCGTTCATCACCAGCCAGCTTTCCTGTTTTTTGTCATGGAGCTGCAGGCTGAGTCGGGCGCCCTCGTTAATGTGAAGCACCTTGCCCATGTAGGGCGCGTCCGCCGCCACCCAGTGTAATTCGTAGCCCCAGGGTTTTTCGATTCGCTTACCGTATGGCTGGTTGCTGAAGCTGCTGGCATCGAACTGCGGAACCGGCTGTCCGTCACTCATGATTATTCGTCCAGGGCCTTTTTAAATTTCTCGATCAAATCCACCGGCGCCGGATTCAAACCGTTCAATAGCGCCGTATAAATAGTCACGAAATCGCCGAGCGCGATCGTCCAGAGCAATTGCTCAAGCAGGGTTTCGCCCTCGGCCTGAACGACGATTGGGGCTGGTCGCATGCCGGAAAGCAACCTCTCGCTGACTTCGAAACGCTTCTGGATGCGCGGATGTTCCAGACTGCTGCGCAGATCGATAACGGCGTACGGCTTCTGCACCGGTTGCTTGGTCCAGCCCATGAATTCGTTGTGGTTGAACTCCGGGTACTGGTTGGTCCAGGCTACTTGTTTGGCGTTTTCGTTGAAGCTAATTTTCCATTTGTAGGCTGCCGGCGCGAGTTTGGGGCCGCCGTAAATCACGGCCGATTTGCCGATGACTTCCTGGGCGATTTGTTTAGCCTGGTTCTTAGCGGTTGGCACGGTGGCGATCCAGGGCGCGACGGCCGTCTTCAGGAACTCCGCCGAACGCTCTAGTTCTTCTATAGCGGCACCGTCTGATAAACCGGCTTTTTGCAGCAAGACCAGCAAGGCTTTCAGGTTATAAAACACCGCGTAACGAGGCTGCTCAGCCTTGGGCAGAATCGCCAGCGGATAGCCTTTGGCGCGTGCCAAATCGGCCAGTTTACCGCCGCCGGCAATCACCGCGATATGCGCGCCCTTGGCGGCGGCTTGCTCGACGGCACTGATAGTCTCCTCAGTATTACCGGAGTAACTGCAGGCTATGAAGTAGGTCTTGTCAGAGACATAAGCTGGAATGTCATAATCCCGCACTACTTGGAACGGTATGCTGTAGCCCGGCCAGTTGGTACTTAAAACCCCCGCCAACGCCGACCCGCCCATTCCGGCGTAGATTATGTTATCGGCCTCGACCGGTTGTTGTGAAGTTTCGAACTCGTAGCCCATCTGCTGCCACTGGCGTTCGGCAATTCCCAGCGTGTCGGCGGCGTCGCGTTCATGGATCATTTTTAAGTCGTCCAGCATATCCCTCCTCAAACCTCTTGTGCTTTTAGTATTGGGTTGTATATAGTATAGCCTAAGATAAAGCGTTTTTAGGGGGAGTAATGTTTGGGCACCAAGACGACGATAAGCCGGCAGATCAAGACAGCAACGCTATTCCTGACGAAACAGTCCAACAGGTATTAAACGATGGCGATGGCCAGGCGACCGTTACCGTGCCTGATGCCGCCGCGGCTGCCGCCAGCACTGATCCCGTAGCCGTTTCAATGGACACGCCTTCGGGCTCACCGCCAGCTCAGACCGACGAACAGCCATGGCAGCACCCGGGGAACCCGATCGATAGCGCTAAGGAGCCGATCAAGGATATAATTTCGCCGGCCGGCGGCTTTCCCAAGAAGCCAACCTACCAGTACCCGATACCTTCAATCGCTTCAAACGACAACCCTGCCCCCAAGAACGACGACGATGATCCCGCGACAAAAGAATTAATCGACGTCAAGAAAAGAGCTCTCGATGACCTAATCCCAATCATCGACAAACTGGATTTGCCGCCTGAGGAGAAATTCCGCACCATAATGATGATGATCCAGTCCAGCGACAACCAGAATCTGGTCAAATCCGCCTACGTCGCCGCCCATTCCATAGAAGACGAAACTGCCCGCGCCCAAGCCCTGCTAGACATAATCAACGAAGTAAACTACTTCACCAACCCGCCCGGCGACCAACCCGCGGCCGACGAATAGAAACTAATACCAAACGGACCAGGCCCCGTAAGCCAAGTCCCGTTTGCGGCTGCTACATCATGCCGCCCATACCGCCCATTCCGGCGGTAGGGTCAGCTTTTTCTTCCTGAGGCACGTCAACTACCAGCGCGCCCATAGTCATGGCGGTGCCGGCGATCGAAATGGCATTTTGCAATGCTTCCTTGGTAACACGGGCCGGGTCAATGATGCCAGCAGTCTTCAAGTCGACCAGCTTGCTCGGTTCGTTGAGGTTGACACCGAAGCCAGGCTTGCCGGCCTTGACCTGGGGCAGCCATTCGTCGGCGTTCAAGCCGGCGTTGGCCAGCAGGATCCGGAAAGGCTGTTCAAGCGCGCGAATCAGCAACAATTTGCCCGCGGCTACGGAAGTGTCATCACTACTGCTACTGCTGACTGTGCCGATCAGGTTGATCAGTGTCACGCCGCCGCCGGGCACGATGCCTTCGTCCAGAGCCGCTTTAACGGCGTGGACGGCGTCATCAACCCGGAATTTCTTCTCTTCGATTTCGGTTTCGGTGGCACCGCCGACTTTGATCACGGCAACTTTGCCGCTCAAGGCAGCGCGGCGCTTCTCGAGGTTTTCTTTGTCGTACTCGCTGGTAGCGGCATCGGTTTGGGCGTTGATCTGCTTGATGCGGGCCGCGACCTCGGCCGGCGAACCGCCGCCCTCGATGATAGTCGTCTCGTCCTTGTTAACGATCACTCGGCGAGCCGAACCGACCACGTCGATATCAACATTCTCGAATGTCATGCCGCGGTCTTCGGTCACCACTTGGGCACCGGTCAGAATAGCGATGTCATTCAAAACGTCTTTGCGGCGGTCGCCAAAGGCCGGTGCCTTGATAGCCACTGTGTTGAAAACACCTTTCAAACGGTTAAGAATCAATGTGCCAAGCGCTTCGCCCTCGACGTCTTCGGCGATCAGGACGAGGTCTTTCTTGCCGGATTGCGCCAGTTTCTCTAGTAATGGCAAAAATTCCTGCACGCTGGCAATCTTCATGTCGGTAATCACGACGGCCGCCTTGTCATAAACGGCTTCCATGCGTGCCGTATCAGTCACCATGTAGGGACTGACAAAACCGCGATCGAACGTGAAGCCTTCGACGACTTCCGATTCCATCTCAAGTCCCTGCCCTTCTTCAACGGTCACGACGCCGTCTTTGCCGACTTTGTCGATTACCTCGGAAATCAGGTCGCCGATCTGGGCGTCGCCGGCCGAAATCGTTGCGACCTCGGCTACGCGCGATTTCTTGCCCTGGATATCCTCGGACAAAGCCGCCAGCTTAGAAATAGCTTCCTGCCCGGCAGCCTCCAGGCCTTTGCGCAGCAGCATCGGATTATGGCCGGCCGCGATCAGCTTGTTGGCCTCGTTCAGGATGTGGTAGGTCAGGACGGTCACGGTCGTAGTGCCGTCACCGGCTACGTCGTTCATCTTGGAAGCGGCTTGCTTAATAAGTTCAGCGCCGACTTTGTAGCCCAGAGTTTCGTCATCGACGTCAGCCAGTTCCACGCCTTTGGCAACGGTCACGCCGTCATGCGTAACGGTCGGCGCGCCGAATGATTTACTGATAACCACGTTGCGACCCTTGGGCCCCATGGTCGTTTTGACCGCGTTATATAGAACTTCGGCACCGGCCAGAACCCGCCCGCGGGCATCAGCGTCATAAAATACTTTCTTCGCCATATTGATCAATCTCCCCTGTTTATACCGTTATTTAACCGTCGCTAGGACGTCTTCTTCTTTAACTAAAATAAACTCTTCACCGTCGACTTTTACCTCGGTCGTGCTGTAACTTTTATAAACGATCCGGTCACCGACTTTCACCTGCCTGGCGTTCGGGCCGGCAGCTACGACTTTGGCAGTTTTGGGTTTTTCCTGGGCTTTGTCCGGCAGATACAAACCGCTGGCGGTCTTGCTCTCAGCTTCCTCAGCCTGGGCGACAATATAATCACTCAAGGGTTGCAATGGTGCACTCATATAAACCTCCATTAAATTACACTTAACAGATGTAGCCTCGCAAAGAACACCTGCTTCTAGCACTCATCATACCCGAGTGCCAGAATCTGGTCAAGCAGTCATTGATTTTTCATTAAGAAGTAAGTCGCTTGAGCGCGTCATGAGCCATGACCGGTTCGTTCCAAGGATGCTCGCCGTCGGCTTTTTCCATCGTTTTTTCGTGGCCCTTGCCGAGTAACAACACGGTATCGCCCTTTTTGGCTCGGCGGAAAGTGAAATTCATGGCCTCGGTGCGGTCGTGCACCAGAAAAAGGTCTTTATCGCGTACTTTTCCGGCGGCTTCGACGCCTTTCGCGATGTCCTCCATAATAGACAGGCCGTCTTCCTGGCGGTCGTCTTCCTCGCAAACGATGACTTCGTCGGCGTATTGGCCAGCCAGTTTACCTTGCAATGGCCGCTTGCCTTTATCGCCCTCGCCCAGCGAGCCGAACATGACGATCAGTTTGCCCTTCACTACCGGCTTGAAATCCTTGAACAGCTTCTCGAAGCTATCCGGCGCGTGCGCGTAATCTACGATAACCGTGAAGTCCTGCCCGGCCTCAATGGTAGTCATTCGCCCTTCGACGCCCTCCAGGGCCGCGATCCCCTTCTCTATCTGTTGTTGGCTAAGCCCCAGCGCTCGGCCTACACCAACAGCCGCCAACGAATTAGACACATTGAAACTGCCTGGTATCTGGCAATGGATATCATAGGTCTCGCCACCGGTCTCGGCCTGGTAACTCACGCCCTTGGGCGAAAGCTCGACTTTGACCGCCTTGATATCGCCCTTGCCTATCCCATAAAGCACAGGATTCTTAATATCGCGGGCAAACAGCTCAGCGCTAGGGTCTTCGGCATTAATAATCCCGGTCCTCAGCCCCTTGCGGTTACGGTTGGTCATCTTGAACATCATCCGTTTGGCGTCTCGGTAACGCTCGAATGTCCGGTGGTAAGCCAGGTGCTCATGCGTCACGTTGGTCATCACTGCCACCGAATAAGGCACGCCCCAGACCCGGTGCTGCGCCAAGCCGTGGGAGGTCGTTTCCAGCACCAGCCAGTCGATATCCTGGGCTTTCATCCATTTCAGCCGCTGCATCAGTTCCGGCACGCTGACATTGGTCATATGATGGACCTGGGGTTTGATATCCAGCCCTACCCCGTAGCCGACGGTACTCATAAGCCCGACTTTGTAGCCTGCTTCGTGCAGCATCCGATGGACCAGAAACGAGGTCGTGGTCTTGCCGTTCGTTCCCGTGACCCCGATAACTTTCATCCCCCGCGATGGAAAGCCATTTAGGGTATTCAGCAATACCGCCTCTGTTAAATGCCCGTAAGGCTCGATGGCCGCGAACAATCCCGACGGGATAAACTTCTTCACGATTTTCCGAATATTCATGCCTCTAAGTATACTGTAACCTGATGAAAATTTTAGGCATCGAAACCAGTTGCGACGAGACGGCGGCGGCCGTCGTCGAAGACGGCAAGCGCCTGTTAAGCAGCGCCGTAGCCTCAAGCATGGACCTCCATGCCAAATATGGCGGCGTCGTACCGGAAATCGCCGCCCGCAGCCATATCGAGTCCATACTGCCGATAATCCAAGAGGCCCTGGCCGAGGCCGACTGTACCTGGAATGATATTGACGCGATCGGCGTCACGTACGGCGCCGGCCTGGGCGGCAGCCTGTTGATCGGCGTCATGACGGCTCGCACCCTGGCCATCGCGCAAGCCAAACCTCTATATGGCATCAACCACGTCGAGGCCCACGTTTACGCCAACTTCCTGACCGAGACTGCCCTGCCCAGCTACAAGATGCCGGCCGCCCAGCCGAAATTCCCGATGCTGGCCATAATCGTTTCCGGCGGCCATAGCCAGTTGGTATTGTTCCGCGGACACTTCGATTACATCTTGCTGGGACAGACCCAGGATGACGCCATCGGCGAAGCTTTCGACAAGGTAGCCAAAATGCTCGGTCTCCCCTACCCCGGCGGGCCGTCCGTAGCCGAAGCTGCCGCCGAAGGCGATCCCAACGCCTTCGAGCTGCCAAAAGCCAGGATGGGTAAATACGATTTCAGCTTCTCAGGCCCAAAAACAGCCGTTCTACGCCTCGCCCAAGCTCAAATCGGGGAAAGTCACGATTTCCCCTCTACCAAGCTGCCTGGACGCCTCTCCGCGGCCCAGAAAGCCAATATTGCTGCCAGCTTCCAACGCGTCGCCATCGAAACCATCGTCGACAAGGCCAAGCTGGCCTATGAAGAATTCAGCCCGCAGAGCGTAGTCATAGCCGGCGGTGTCGCTGCCAACCAGGAGCTGCGCCGCCAGTTGTCAGCTGCTATTCCCCTGCCCTTGAGTTACCCCGACCCTGCCCTTTGTACCGATAATGCCGCCATGGTTGCCGCCCTCGCTTGTTTCAAGGCCGCGCACGACCAGCCCGCGGCCGATCCTTATACCCTGGCAATCGAACCTAACTTGTCGATGTAACCCGCTGCAGGTCGACCTCACCGATCTTAGTTATAACCAGATGAGGGTTCCGGACAACCGCTATCCTTTCGTCCAGTTCCGGCAGCGGCGCTTGGCGGCGCTGCCTCTGTTCTTCGGTGACCAAAGCGATTTGGTTGTGAATTGATACGTCAGGGTCTTCCTGCCACCAATTGATGCTTCTTATCAATCTTTCCATGCCTAACGTTCTAACAATTCCCTCTTGTAATACCCGATCAAACCGTTGGCCTTGGCCTCCACGGTTGATGGGAATACGCCCCTTGCCTATCTCGCACCCCACGATATAGGCACCTATATGCTGGAAATTTTCAGGTGCTAAGGTGACCCCTTGCCAGGTGTTGTAGAGCCTTACCCCTATACCCATATTCACATCAGCCAGTTTTCGCCGGGATGCCGGCAGGTCGCTAAACTCAGTTATAGAGGTCGTGCTGTCCGGCAGCGCACTGGTACCCGTTTGCCAGCCCGGCACGCCGAAACCGACTAATATTTCCTGCCGCGGACTGGTAAACGGCGCTTGCATGGTCAAGAAGCCTAGCTTCTCGTCGACCGAGGCATCCTCAAGTACGTATCGATAACGGTCCTGTAGCTGTACGCCAGCCAGAATGTCTCCGGCGGTAATCAAAACTTTATATTCCTCAATCCCTTAAACTCAAAGATTAATCATACTAGTTTATGTGCTTTTTGTCAATGTTAGGATCCATCTTCATATCGATGGCCAGACCCGATTTCTTTAATTATTACAGAGGTGGTATGATGTAGGGCATGAAGTTGCCTAAGGTTTATGAGCCGGGACAGTACGAGAGTGATATTTACGCCCTCTGGGAGAAAAGCGGCGCCTTCACAGCCGATCCTCGGAGCAGCAAAGAACACTTCTCAATCAGCATGCCACCGCCTAATGAGACCGGCACGCTTAGCATCGGCCACGCCTTGTTCCTGACCCTTCAAGACATTATGGCCAGGCACGCCCGCCAACAGGGGAAAGACGTGCTTTGGCTGCCCGGAACCGACCACGCCGCGCTGGCCGTCAACGCCATTATCGAAAACAAACTGGTAGAAGAGGGAACTGATAAGCACCAGATAGGCCGCGAGGCTTTCCTGGAGCGTACCCGCGAGTTCGTCGGTACCAGCCGTGACACCATGCTGACACAAATGCGAGCTATCGGGGCCAGCGCCGACTGGACGCGACTGCGCTACACTTTGGACGAAGCCTTAAACCGCTGCGTTAACGAGACTTTCGTCCGTATGTATGACGACGGCCTGATTTACAGGGGTCATCGCATCGTTAACTGGGACCCGAACCTCGAAACCAATGTCTCGGATGACGAAGTCACCTACCAGGAAGAGCAGGGAAAGTTTTATACGTTGAAGTACGGTCCGTTCGAGATCGGCACCGCCCGGCCGGAAACCAAATTCGGCGACAAGTACGTCGTCATGCACCCCGACGACAAACGCTACGCCAAATACAAGCAGGGCGACACCTTCGAAGCCGAATGGATTAACGGCAAAGTAACAGCCACCGTCATCAAGGACGAGGCCGTCGATCCGAAGTTCGGAACAGGGGTCATGACTATCACGCCGTGGCACGACCACACCGACTTCGAAATCGCCGAGCGCCATGGCCTCGACAAGGAGCAGATCATCGATTTTCACGGGAAACTTTTGCCGATCGCCGGTGAATTCGCCGGCCTGCCAATCGCCGAAGCCCGGCCGAAGATCGTAGAAAAACTGGCTAAAAAGGGTCTACTGGTCAAAACGGATGAGAACTACATCCACAACATAGCCATAAACGAGCGCGGCAAGGGCGTTATCGAGCCCCAGATCCGGCTACAATGGTTCGTCGACGTCAACAAGCCGGCCGTCCACTGGAAAGGGAAGCAGCACAGCCTCAAGGAGGTTCTGCAGGCCACGGTCCGCGACGGCGACATCAGCATTATTCCTAAGCGCTTCGAGAAAATTTACTTCCATTGGATCGATAATCTGCGCGACTGGTGCGTCAGCCGCCAAATCTGGTGGGGACACCGGATCCCGGTCTGGTACCGTACCGACACCGACGGCAGGGAAGAGACTTACGCCGGCGTCCAGCCGCCGACTGACAGCAGCGAGGGCTGGCACGAGTGGGAGCAGGACCCGGACACGCTTGATACCTGGTTCAGCTCGGCCCTCTGGACCTGGAGCACCCTGATCGATCCTGAGCTGGCGCGGGATTACGGTTTGTCACTTGATGACCTGCTCAACCAGAGCCCGGATTTCCAGGCCTACCACCCGACCAACGTCATGGAAACTGGCTGGGATATTATATTTTTCTGGGTGGCTCGCATGATCCTGGCAACTACTTACGTTACCGGCCAGGTACCGTTCAAGGACGTTTACCTGCATGGCTTAGTACGTGCAGAGGACGGCAAAAAAATGAGCAAAAGCCGGCCCGCTTCCATAATTGACCCCTTGGATATCATCCCCAAATACGGTGCCGACGCCTTGCGCATGGCCCTGATCATGGGCGTATCTCCGGGCAACGACCAGAGCTGGGGCGGCGGCAAGCTCGAAGCCAACCGCAACTTCTGCAACAAGCTCTGGAACATCGCCCGTTACATCGAGGACATCGTCGGCGACGAGACGGGCAGGGAAGAGGTAAAGCCTATCTCCGCGGCTGACCACTGGATATTGAGTAAATTACAACAGTTTCAGGAGAAGACCGCGGCCGACCTGGATAATTACCGTTTCAGCGAGGCCTATGAGCGGCTTTATCACTTCGTCTGGGATGACCTGGCCGACTGGTACATTGAAGCCAGCAAGGCGGCGCCGAACAAGCCTGTCCTGGCCTATTTGCTGGAGGCCGTGCTGACCCTGGCCCATCCGTTCGCCCCGTTCGTGACCGAGACCGTCTGGCAAACGCTGGCCTGGGAAGCCGACTCCATCCTGGCTACCCGGACATTGCGACCCGTACCGAAGAGCGATAAACACCAGGCCGCCGATTTCGCCGAAATCCAAGCTATCGTCAAGGAGACACGCCTAATCCTCAACGCCCTCAAGGTTGCCGGCGTCACACTCTACTACACCGACGTCCCATTCCTGCGCGACAACGCCGAGATCATCAAACGCCTCAGCCGCCTCCAAGCCGTCACCGAAGTCAAAGACGGCACCGGCCTTTACCTAATCAGTACCAAGCACCGCTGCTGGCTGGATATCGATAAGGCCACGGCCCGGAACTATTTGAACGAGCTGGAAGGGAAGCGGTCCGCGCAGTCAGCCGTCATCAAACAACTGGAAGCCCGGTTGGCTAATAAGAATTACGTCAAAAACGCCCCTCACGAGGTCGTTGCCCAGACCAAACAACAGATGGCCGAGGCCAAAGACCTGCTAGCCTCCATCGACCAGGAGCAAAAACGTTTCGACGTTTCCTGAAGCTCTTTAAGCGGCCGGTTCAAGCGCGGCGCGAACCCGTTCAACCGATTCCTCGGGGTGGACTTCGTCGAACCAGAGCACGTGCCAGCCAAGCTTCTCGGCGGCCATCAAGTTAACTTTTGAATCATCGACCAGCAGGATTTCCGAGGGCGGGCAGCCGGCCCGTTCCTGGGCGATTTCATACATTTTGACTTCCGGCTTGATGGTCGCCACCTCTGAAGAGTCGACAACGGCGTCGTAGGGCATTTCCGGCACCTGGCCGTTGCGCCGCAGGGAGCTCAGGAAGCCGGGCATGATGTTGGTCATCAGCCCAACTTTGTAGTTCTCGGCGGCCCACTTCAGCAATTCCTGCATCTGGGTTATCGGCTCGACCATTTCCAGGTAGTAGTCCTGCCATTTGACTTCGTCGATATCCAAACGCTTGGCCAGTTTGGCGTTAAAGTCGCTGGTGCTCATGGTGCCGCGGCAAACTTCGTCGTTGTAGTGCCAGAAGGCCATTTCTACGATGTCGGAAGGCGCTCCGGTGGCCTGCGACAACCTGGCCATGGCCCGCTGCGGCGAGTTAATAAGACAGCCGTTAACATCGAAGTAGATGAAGCTGACACCGGTCTTGGTCTTGCTCAGCTGGCGGCGGCTGCTGCTCAGGCTGGCTTGGCCGACCAGCTCGTCAAGGCTGACCCCTAGAGCTGTAGCTATGGACTGGATAGTGAAAATTGACGGCGACTTGATGGCACCACGTTCGATCTTGGTAAGGGTGGAGAAGCTCAGGTTGGCGTGCTGGCACAGTTTTTGCTGCGTCAAACCGGCAGTTTGGCGCGCCGCCTGCAGCCGTTTGCCCAAATCCTTCTCATCCATAGCCTGATAATATCAGCTAACAGATCTAAATCCAAGCCCGAATTAGTATTAAACGGCTATTTAAACGTTGAGGATAAATCTCAGGATAGTGAAGAAAACAATCGTGGTCAGGACAAATATAACCCCGATGACGACTATGACGTTCTGGCTATTGCCATAGCCGACCCGCCGACCCATCCTGGTGTACGAAAAAGCCGCCACGCCAGCCCCGAAGAAAAGAGAATAGAGAAAATCCATATCAGTTCTATTGTAGCCTAAAAGGCAAGTTTTTGGGCCATCGCCGCCAGCGCCGCATGGTCCGGTTCGCCGTTAGGGTCGGGTATGAACCGGGATTCTTCGATCGTTTCAAAGGGGTAAACGTGGATATGGGCATGCGGCACGTCAATTCCGACGACCAGTTCGCCGACATAAGAACTGCCTAAGACGTCGCGAATTCGCAAGGCCACCTTTTTGGCCACCGCCATCAGCATCTGATAATCTTTGTCCTCCAGATCCCAGATGAACTCTACCTGCTTCTTAGGTATCACCAGCGTATGCCCCGGCGTCTTAGGATGAATATCCAGAAAGGCCAGGATCGTATCATCCTCATAAATCTTATGACAAGGAATCTCCCCCTTAACGATCTTAGTAAAAATACTATCTTCCATACCCCCATTATATAGCTCGGCGCGGATCAGGGCAGATTAAATAATCCTTAACTTCGGTGATTTCGCGGCCGCTTATGCTTGCGGCGGACGTGTTCCGGGCAATAGTCTATGCGTCTATGAGACAAGCAAAATCAGAATGGCGATGGCTGGCGCGGCAACTGGCGTATCTGTTAGCGGCGGCCTGGCTGTTCACCTGCCTGCTTTGCGTGGTCTTAAACCAGGCAGCCGGCAGCGCCGATACGGTGACCGGCTGGGCCTCGCCTAACAGTATGGCTTTAAAAAGGGTGGGTGACGTCGATAGCGCCCAGCGCGAGCCGAATTTCTTGAGCAATCTTGACTGCAGCCTAATGGAATACCGACTACCGGGCAACACGACCATGCAAACTGGCTGTTTCGGGGCGACGGCTTTCGGGTTAGTGGATGTCGATAGGGGCGTGGCGGTGTTTAACGGTACGGACGAGGGTTTACCTCTGCTGCCTTATTCGCCCCAACAAGGTTCAGTGCCCTGGCCCCAAGGGTCAGGTTTAGTGGTGCTTGAGCCGGTTAGCACCGGCGGAACGTATATTGGTTTGTATAGAAACCCCGTGGCCTCCATGCAAGACCAACGCGATGCTTCTCTTACGCTGACCGGCAAGAAATTGACGGCGCCGCCCGATCTGTTATTCAAGGACGCTGCTGGTAAGTTGCTGGTGGTCAACCCTCAAACAATGGCGTTTTCGGACGGTGGGAGCTGGCTGGTCGTGGAAACGCTGAACGGGTCTTTCGTGCGGATTAACCTGGCAACGCTTGACGTGGTGGCCTTCGCGCCTTCTTTCGGCATGACTGGCAGCCCCGCGCTGCTTAAATCACAGGTAGCTCTCAGTGATAACGGACGTTACGCGGCAATTGACAATGATGACGCCTCGGTTTTGCGGGTTTATGATCTCTCGACTTGTGACGGCGTGGTGGTCGGTCTGCAGCCCCAGAAGTGCGCCATGCATGACTATATGCCGTTTGTGCAGCAGCATATCGCCGGCTTTCACGCTTTGCGGCATTTACGGTTCGTTGATGAAGGTTTGTTGAGTTTTGATGCCCGGATTAACGGTTCTGGTGGCGGTACATATGAACTAGCCCCCAGAGATAGTATCGGATCGCTAATTGATTATTTGGGGCTGGGGGATTCGTACACTTCCGGCGAGGGCGCTTTTGATTACCTGTCCGGGACGGATACGGCTGACGATATGTGCCATTTATCGATTAACTCTTACCCGTTACTGCTGACTCGGGCTCTCTTCAGCAGCAATGGCGGCCATTCGGTGGCCTGTTCGGGCGCGGTTATTAACGATGTTGGTAGCACCAGCTCGAATTACCGGGGGCAGGTGGGAGGAGTGGCAAGCTTCAACCAGCTGCAGCAGGCACAACCTGCGCTATTGAATTCAATTATGGCCGGGTACCTGCCCGGCTACGTGTCGCAACAATGGTTCGTGCGGCAATACCAGCCGGCTATTATGACCATCTCGGTCGGCGGCGATGATGTCGGTTTCGGGGACATCGTTAGAAACTGCGTGGCGCCCCACGTGAGCCTCCACGGCAACGATAATACCTGCTACGGCACTTATGAGGACCGTTTGGAACTAACGCAGCTGATTGACCGCACGGTGCCACGCTGGGCGGCTTTATATAAACAACTGGCCAGCGAAGATCCCGGTACACGGATGTTCGCCATAGGTTATCCTCAAATCGCTGCAGCCGGTGGCAATTGCGGATTGAACGTCCATTTGAATAAGAGTGAGCTGGCATTTGCCGAACAGCTGATAGATTACCTTAATAATGCTACTCGGCAGGCCAGCGCCAAGGCAGGCGTGACTTATGTTGACATCGGCCAGGCGCTGGTCGGTCATCGGCTGTGCGAAGCCGCCGGTTATGACGTGGCGGTCAACGGACTGACGGCCGGGAATGACGGCAGTGTTCTGGGAATCCGTATCTTCGGCAAAGAAAGCTACCATCCGAACGCTCTGGGGCAGGAATTAATAGAGCAGGCGATTCTTGAGCAAACGCATAATTTGGCGGTGACGCCGGCTGCGGCAAGCAGTACGGACGGCCATCTCCTCTTGGACGCCCCGAAGTCGGGTCGGCAAGTTAATGCCTTGATGCCGGATGACAGCTTAACAACAGGGGTGATACGGATTGGGGAAAGTATGTCGGTTCAAGCTTCGGGCACTCGGGACGGCCTAAAGGCCAATACTACCTACGCCGTAAAGTTAGACGGTGCTAATGGCCGGGTACTAGCAACGGTAATCAGCAGCAATACGGGTGATATCTTGGCTGCCATTACGTTGCCAGTGGATACGCCCGCAGGCGGCCACACTATTAATATCACTGGAGCAGGCCAAGCCGGCGAACCGGTAGACGTCATACAGCCCGTTTATGTACCAGCTGGTAATGACGATAGTGACGGCGATGGTATAGCCGATACCGTTGATAGCTGCCCGGGAGCCATTAACAGCGTCCAGGATAGTGATCATGACGGCATTGATGATACCTGTGACGGTTCAATCAATCCACCGCTGACAGTAGGGCAGGGTGATTCAAACGGCACAGGCGGATCCAGTAATTTGCCAAGCGCCGGAACGGGGTCTAGCAGCAATGGCGGCAACAGCTTGGGCGGACAATTGTCTACCGTCGTTACGAGTTTTGTATCTGTTATTAATGCTAAAAATCCTATGGTAACCGTCCAGCCAGCCGTACAAAATCCGAATAATAATATTCTTGGAACGGGATATGTTCCCGGCGGCGCGATAGCTAATCCTACCCGGAGCGCCGTGCCAACCACGAAAACACTCACACGGTTACGAGTTATAAATTGGCTGCCTTGGATTGTGGTACCGCTGGCGCTCTGGCCGCTGGTCATGTTTGGCCTCTATATGAACCAATTAATTGGCCGCCGAGTTCATGATGTCTACATTTAATACTTTGTCGGGCAGGGAAACTGTACCCAAAATCGGTGGTTTCGACTACAATGGGGTAATGATTTGGTTGCGTAAGGGGTTCGTGCATTTTCTGGCTTTTTTGTTGCTCGTGTCTCTCGTAGGAGGCGTTGGAGTTTTAGACCTTAATCACGCGTTGGCACCGGCTAAGCTTGAAGGTTTGCTGGCCAACAGCAAGATTTATGATCATGTGACTGCTTCCGTACTCCAACAGGCTGAGAAATCCAGCTCTGATGGCGGCAACTCGGGTTCGGTTTCGCTGAGCGACCCGACTGTCCAGCAGGCAGCTGAAGCCGCTTTTTCACCCGACCTGGTCCGGCAGAGCGTCAACATCTTTATTAACAGCAACTACGACTGGCTGGCCGGCAAGAAGGCCACCCCTGATTTCAAGATAGACCTAAGCTCGGCCAAACAAAGTTTCGCCCAGCAGGTGGGGCAGGCAGCCCAGACTCGTTTAGCGACCCTGCCGGTGTGCTCCCCCCAGCAATTAGCCCAGTTGTCGATACCGGTTGACTTGATGTCGGTAAATTGCCGGCCATCGACGGTTGATCCCAAAACCGAAGGCACCCAGGTCACCCAGGAAGTTAACGATAGCAGTGACTTCCTGAGCAATCCGGTTATTACGGCCAGCTCGCTGAACCAGAACCAGTTGGGGCAGGCGAGCAGCACCAGCCAGGGCCAGCCTTATTACCAGAAACTGTCGTGGGCGCCTAAGGCTTACCAGTTCGGCCTCAAGCTGCCTTTGATATTTAGCGGTGTGGCCTTGCTGAGCGCTCTAGGCATCTTCTTCATCGCACCTGAACGGCGGCGCGGCGTGCGTCGAATCGGAGCTGTTTTGCTGGTTGCCGGAGTGATTTTGGTGGTCCTTAAGGCTGTGGCTGACGCTTCGGTGAACAAGTTTGCTAATATATCTGTCAAAGGGGCTTTGGGCAGTGATTTCAAACAGCCGATCAGTGATTTCATGCGTCGGCTTGAACCCCAACTGGTGCGGGATTATTTGCCGTTCGGCATAGCTTTCATAGTGGCCGCGGTAGTGATTTTCATCGTGCTCTTCAAGAGCCGTCAACGTAATGATAAGCCATCAGCTCGAGGCAAAACACCTAAGGAGACCGGCTCTAAACCCGGTGATTCGCCAGCGGACACTGGTAATTTACGGCTGGCGCCACACCGAGAGCCGCCTACTTCAGCTCCTGAGATTTCTGGTCCGGACGGAAGTCCGTCATCGACAACGTCAAAGCCTTTGCCGCCAATCGGCAAAAACCCGCCGCGCCCTAAGCCGCCCCGACTAATACAATAACTGCGCGTGATAAGTGGCGGAGAGAGTGGGATTCGAACCCACGGTACCGTTGCCGGTACACTGCTTTTCGAGAGCAGCACCTTCAACCACTCGGTCATCTCTCCCCGGCCAGTGAAATTATAGCAGGGAGGCCAGCCGCCTTAATAATTGAACGGCAATGCTTCTAATTGGTCCCACGGAAAGTTCTTCATAATCTGGCCGGGGTTAACGCCCGCAAACAGACCAGTATTACCAACTCCTCCTACCCCCGGTCCGTTACTGTATGGGTCGGGCAAGCCGGCCGTAGTATAAGCAGTCGGATCACCGACACGCATCCCTATGCAGGACTGGGGGCAAGAGTCGTTTACGACAAACCCGTACTTTTGGGCGGCTACGGCAATGGCCATAGCAACAGGAGTGAGAGGGTGCGTGGAAGCATAGCCGGCTAGGTCGAAACTGGCGGGCAGCCTGAAACGGAGCCCCTCGGGTATTGCCAAAGGATCGGTACTGCCGCCATCCGTCCGCGTAGCCGGTGAAGAAAACCCGACAGTTGCCCCGGGGGCATTAGCTGGAATAACGTTCTTTGCTAAATCAGCAGTGAACGCGTCGCCGATCGTTAGGCCTATTACATGGTTAATTTGTCCGGCTTGCAGCTCCTCAATTCTAGGATCAGCGCCAATTAACGGTAAGCTAGTGGCCGTCGCGCCTAGGTTGTTAGGAAAAACACCGTTGCTGGTCGAGACATTGTTGATCACACCGCCCCAACAGGCCTGCCAGTTGCCATTGACGTTTGAAAACCGCCAGAAATCCCAGTATTTGTCGGTCGAGGGCTGATAGATCTCAACTTCGCTGTCACTGCCGGTAGCACCATGAGCATCGGTGGGTACAGGCACGCCGCCGGCCAGCGCGTTGACAAAGGTGGCATTGTTACCGCAATAGTCCGTCACCGGTACATAGGGCTGGTTGGCCGGCACGACGTAAAGCGGAGCGCTATACGCCGAACTATTCAAAAAACCATAGTGTGTCGATGTCGGGCAGGGAGTTGGCGGCGTTTCGGGTACTGCTGTCTGGTCGCCGCATAGATTATAGGCAATGACGTTAAGATAGGCCGCGTTGTTCGGGTTCACGGGGGTATTATTGGGCAAAATAGTGTTCCAAAAACTGGTTGGCGCAAAAGGCGTGCCCGCGCTCATTAACGAAAGAGCGACATTACCGTCCATTGGCGGCGGCTGCCCAAAGACCACGCAGCTACTGCCGCTGGCTCCGGAACAGGATTGGTTAACGTTAGTGCCGTTAGCTAGCGTCCCGCTGGTGGCACTAACGGCGACATTGGGGCTGGCGGCGCGGGAGATATTTAATATCAAAGTCCCCAGGGCAGCCACTAATAGAATGGTTAGGCCGGCACTTGCGTATTGGAATGGTTTTGATCTTTTCAAGTAGTAGTGTTTAAACGTCTTTAGCATGGGGTCCGTATCATTTGTACTAATGCTTAAATGTTAGCATAGGGAGTACACCTGTAATAATACTGCTCATGGCGTGATAAGCCCAAATGGATTTTAGCGGTCCGCCCGCATAATCGCACTGGCTTTTACGGAGATAACGTGTTAGAATTACCCCTGTTGTATACGCACCCGTAGCTCAGCTGGATAGAGCGTTGGCTTGCGGAGCCAAAGGTCGTAGGTTCGAATCCTGCCGGGTGTACCAAGCAGATTTCAATTCTGAGAAGTTACACCGAAATTAGAAAATTCACGCAACCAACCGCCGCTGGCATCTGTAGGCCCGCCCGCTGAATCAAAGGTTTGGTAATTAGTACGCTCGTCCCGTTTTACGCCTACAGCTTGGCCTAAATACCACCCGCCAGTCTGTAAGGTTACGAAAAAATAGTCGCCCTGCACTACGAATGGGGTAACATTTACTATTTGCGAGAGCGGCACGCTGAAAATAGCTCCTGTTTCATTTGATAACGTTAGGCTAACGCCGTTATGTGATAGGTAGCCGACTGTAGCGTTTTTTGAAGATGGCACTATCCTCTCTTTTAAAGACGAAGGGTCGACGACTGGTATAGCGGTGATGACTGTAACGTATTTCGTATCAGGAGGAATAGATTTAATGACTTGGCCAACTTCACGTAGTTGCTGAACTTCTTTGATCTGGCCAAAGATTTTTGTTAGAAACATATTACAACAATAGCACCAAAACGAGTCCCGCAAGACTGGGAGTTTGATTGTAGGAAAATTAACAGCGCTCCTGGGGCAGGGGGTTTACGATGGAAAAGTGAGTTCGGAAAAGAGATAGGAGGTGGCATTATGAGCAGTACACAGACAACCCGTACACGAGCGGCCGGCAAGCCCCGGGTATGGTGGCGTAATTATTTAGCCTGATTCGTCATTCTTATCATTGAAGCTGCGCGGCCAGAGGTGCTGGGCACGGACGGCAGACAGCGTCACGGCGTAATAGAGCAACCTGGCCTGGAAATAGATCCAGAACAGGAGTCCCAGCGCGATAGCGAAATAGCTGTACAGGGCGTCAAGCCTTTTAAGTTCGGTTTTCAGCAGGTAGCCGCCCAAGGCCTGCAGGATTACTAATCCGATAGCGGCCGCCAGCGCGCCGGACCTGGTATCTTTGACCGGTACGTGGCGGGGCAGGCAGGCGTTAAGCAGGAAAGTAAACAGCCAGAAGAGTATGAACAGGTTGACGGCCACCGAAAGCAGCCGAAAAGCCGGACCATGACCCGCAGCCGCCGCCAACCCCGTACTGATAGAAGCAATTACGAAGCCAGTGCCGCCAACCACGATGATAGCCAAGCTATTCGTAATCGTCCTAGGGAAAGTCAGGCGCTGGCTCTTGGGAACCTGCCATATATGTTGCACGCCGCGCCGGAAAGCGTCAGCCACGCCGCGCGTGCCGTAGAGCGTAAACATAATACCCACTACCAGCGCCCAGCCGTTTTTGTGCAAGGTGTTGATATGGTTCGCCAGCTGGTTGCCGAGCACCGGGAAGTAAGAGGTAGTGCTGCGTATGACTTCGTCGTGCAGGCCCGGATGCTTACTGGCGATCACGCTGGTCACCGTCGTCAGCACCAAAAGTACCGGGAACAGGGATAAAAAGCCGTAGTAAGTCAGGAGAGCGGCCTGTCTGCCAGATTCGTCATCGCTATATTTTTTGATGACGGCGAAAGTCAGCGCCGACCAGCCGTGCCGTTGCTGCCATTTGTCTAGTTTATTTATGGTCTTGTTCAGAATTTTCATTTTGCAGAGTGGTTATCGCCTTATTACAGCATACCCGGCCCTTTTTAACCAAACGCCAGTGAAAAAGTTTACAGCATTATTTAAGCCATAAGCCTGATAATTACTATCACAATATAAAGATAAAGGAGTTTAGCCATGTCTAGCGAAGAAGCCGAAGCCTTAATGGAACAATTCGATAAATGGGATAGCAAACACGCTAAGCACGATTTCATCCACCGCATGGAACGCAAATTAAGCCGCAAGGAAAAGCTAGGCAGTCAATAAATTCCCCGGTGCCTAGAAACGAATGTGGCGCATCAGGTCTTCGACCGGGTCGCCGCGATATTCTTCAAAAGGCATGTGATCCGACAATATAGTCAGTATCTTTTCCTCGTCATCCGGCGCGTAATAGATGGTTATGGGGACCCCGAAGCGTTTTAGGGGCATGAGTACGATGCCGGCGAAGGCTTCTTCGGGAGCGATGGTGAACGACCTGAAATCATCATAGCCGTAGTACTTATCACTGATGCCGATGCCGTTCTGGTCAAGCCGATATTGCTGTTGCTTGGGCTGGTGCCTGCCATAAATACCGAGCAAAATGCCCGCGAATATTACTACCACGACCGATATTATGCCTCCGGCAATAAGAAATACTAGGGCCGCGGCTGCCACTGTACCGACAGCTAATAGAAGATACCAGTTGGGCGATTTGTCCCGGGTTACGAACTCCGAGGCCGTCCAGGTAATGGTTTCATGGTCCTCATCGTTAGGTTCGGGACCGGTTTCAGGATCTGAAGCCGGTGGTTCTTCGGGGGGTGCGGGCGGAGTGGGGGCAGGAGCAGCGGACGTCGCGGGTGCGACAGGGGCGGCTGGCAACGGAGTCGGCGGCACGGCAGCAGCTTGTATGGGTTGGGCCGAAGCCGACGCGCTGGGCGCGACTACCGTTCCCGCTTGGGGCACAGTGCCAGGTGGATTCTTAGTTTCTGCCATAAGCGTTATTGTAACGCAGTGCTGACGACAGGACAAAGTCGACGCCTGAAACTCAAGCCTGACAGTTTTGAAAAATCCGGCTCCGCTGCTATAATCACCTCTGTTACCGGGTCTTCAAGCAAAACCGCCTCGTTTTGTTTAGAGCGCCGTTAAGGAAGGGTGTCCGAGCGGTTTAAGGAACTGGTCTTGAAAACCAGCGTGCCAGCAATGGTACCGTGGGTTCGAATCCCACCCCTTCCGCCATGTCAGGCAGATCAGCTATAATACATCGGTCTGGAGAGGTACCCAAGAGGCTGAAGGGGTCGGTTTGCTAAATCGATAGGGGGGAGCAATCCCCCGCGAGGGTTCGAATCCCTCTCTCTCCGCCAAGATTATTCTTTGCCTATGAAGAAGTTGTTGGACGGGCTTATCCGGCCGTAAGACGGGCTGATGTGGCTGATGTACTGCACGAATCCGCCGTAATATATGAATGAAAAAACCGTTAGCGCTACCAAAGCCAGCTTAATAATTAATTGACGCGGCCGCCTGTCCGCCAGCGCGTACTGGGTGCCCAGCCCCAACAAAGCGTAAAAATATAT
This sequence comes from Candidatus Dormiibacterota bacterium, assembly GCA_035648575.1. GTDB lineage: Bacteria > Patescibacteriota > Saccharimonadia > Saccharimonadales > UBA4665 > DASRLG01. Next base: position 16,049 of record DASRLG010000041.1, on the reverse strand, counting down.
GAGTACCGGAACTAAATACCGGCCATCTATAGCTACCGGTTTGCCCAGCTGCAAGTAATCGTGGTAGTTTCTTCCCCAGATGGCTAATACGTAAACCAGGCTTATCCCAATTACCGTTAATAGGTTTTTATTCCCCTTCCGAACTTTTTTGAAGTTCACTATGGTGCAGGCGATTGCCGCGGCCCAGAGGATTATAACGATCAGGCAAAAGGTAGGGGAGATATAATAAGGACCCAGCAACGGCATGATGGCCCCAAAAAGGCCGAAGCCGTTTACCAGTAGCCAGTAGCCGTTATATTGCGGCACGTTCATCATGTTGGTCGTCGGGTGGGCCAGCTCCTGTTGCCGGGTGTTATAGTTGCTGTCCCAGGCATAGTACCTCGTGCAGTCCTGGATGTTCAGGACCTGGTTGCATTGGGGTGCCGGATTGTGATATTTCACCAGGTTGACGCCGTAAAGCCTGACGAAAAAGAAGCTGCCCAGGAGGCCGGCTGCCAGCAAGAACAGCTTGGTGGATTTGCTGATATCGGCAAAGCTTTTCTTGGCGACGGCTATTAGGCCGGTCCCTCCGGGCGGCCGGTACAAAGCCAGCTTGAAGCCCACGAAAGCCGTTATGGCCAAGAAGATCGGCAGGAAAACGAACTTCACCACGCTAGTGAACAAACATAAGCACGCCAGCGTCAGCAAGCCTTTCGCGTCAAAGATTTTCCGGTCGAGTTTCTTGCTGAACGTGACCGTCTCGTAGAGACACAAGGTGACTGCCAGAATCAGCAAATTGTCATAATTAATCTGCGCCGACAGCAGCACGACCATCGGCGTTAGCGCGAAAACCAGCATTACTATATTGACCAAGGCATCCGATAAATTCATCAGCCGCAAGAGCTTACGCATAATGATCAAACTGGCCAAGGCCAAAGCGATATTCACGAAACGCAGGCTGGTGGCCTCTACTTCAGGACTATTGGTGAATAAAGCTATGAACCGATAGGGAAAGCTCAACAGGTAGTGATATAGGAAAGACGGATTTTGGACGATCGCCCCGAGACCGTAAGTGCCGCTGGCCTGGCTGGTGACTATCGGATTAAGACGATGGCTGAAAAACTTTATCAAACTGAAGTGGTAAGACTCGTCGAAAGCCATGGGGAAACGGCTCGTCAGTGCCAGATAGGCCGTTTCAGCCACGAAGATCAGCAAGGCCAATACGAATACCCAGCCCGAACTGATAAGTTTTACGATTTTTCGTGTTACCTCTTCCATAGAATCTCTTAAATCATTACTTATGCTAATAGGGTAGTCAAGTTTTAGGGCTGGGCGAAAACCACCGCGTCGATCCGGGCGGCACCGGCGGCCCGGAGAACCTCGGCCGCGGCTTCCAGGGTAGCACCAGTAGTTACTACGTCGTCCACCAGCATGATATTAGCTCCCTTGATGGCTTTTGGGTTAGTCACGCGGAAAGCAGCCGACAGTTGGGTCAGGCGCTCCCGGCGCGTTAAGCCGTGCTGGTGTGTCTGGCCCCGGCGTGCCAGGTAATCGCGGTAGGGCAGGCGCGTTTGCCTGGATAGCTCGCGGGCCAGGAGTTTCGCCTGGTCATAGCCGCGGCGGCGCGCCCGGCTGGTCGCCGTGGGTACCGGCATGATTATTATCACATCGTCGGTTATGGTTAGGGATACCAGGTGTTGGGCCATAATCCTGGCTGCTGCCCGAGCGCCGGATAGTTTAAGTTTCCAGATCAGGGTTTTGGAGCTGCCAGTATAGGTTGTGCCTATTCGCACGCTCCTAAGCCGACTGGCAGGACGGCAAGCCGGACAAATTAGCCAGCCCTGTGAAAGTTCACGGCAACCGTAGCAACGTTCCGGTACAGGGGTCATCTTGCCGGCACAAGGGGCGCATAGTAACTGGCCCTCGGCTCCGCAGGCCAGGCAGTCATAGGGCGCGATTTTACTGGTAAGGGTATCAAAAAGGCTCATGTTGTGTTTAATGTGTTGTAAATATGTGTTCGGCACGTTGCGCAGGCTTCATCGCCTAAGCTATACTGCTACTAATACAAAAATGCAAGATTTTTAATCTTTCTCGACGCCCCGGACTTTATAGAAGTAAAAGGGCAGCCAGTACGGCAATTAATTTAGTGGAGGGTAACACTACTATGGCGCGACGCAACCGCGACGACGATCTCCTGCTCGAAGAAGACGAACTAACCGCAGCCTTTTTGGGTGATGACACGGCTGAGCCAACCGACGCCGTAGCCGAACCGGCCAACTCGCCAATCGGCGAAGACGAATGGGACGAAGATGATTCCGTGCCCGGCCAACTGGCAGTTGACGTTTATGAAACCCGTGAAAAGCTGGTTGTCAAAGCCCGCACCGCCGGTGTTAATAAGAACGACCTTGACGTCAGTATTTCCGACAACCAGCTGACAATCCGCGGAACCCTGAGTTCCGGCAGCGAAGACGGCGTAGAGAACTACTTCTTGCAGGAATGCTACTGGGGCGAATTCAGCCGCACCATCGCTTTGCCGGTACCGGTCAAAGAAGAAGAAATCGAAGCCGTTCTCAAGGATGGAGTTCTAACCATCAGCTTCGGCAAAGTCCAGCAGGACACAGTCAAGAAAATCCAAGTTCTATAGACAGGGCCTGGTTACGAAAAACTTCCCGTTACCGGGAAGTTTTTTCATGTACCTGAAAGTCTCAGAATTACTAAACGTACGCGGGTTTATCACCCAGTAACATTGGACTGGATACTGGTGGTCTGCCCAAGGACGAAGTGCACGATAAGCTGTGCCAGCGCCACTATGACCAGTCCGACAATAGCGTAAATCAGGCTGTTCTTGGCATTACCGACCCGGCCGCTATCGCCACCGGAGGTGATGTAGCGGAAGCCGCCGTAGATAATCATGACCACGGCTACGACACCGACTATTATGGAGAAAACGTTAACTAGGCCTTTGGCGGCTTTACCGATCGTATTGCCGTTAACGCTGCTTGACGAACAGTCAACGGCGTTAGCGCCGCTGCTGCTTGTGCCGGTCGCTTGGTTAATGCCGTTGGCAATGCCAGTACTGATCTGGTTACAGGTTGAGGACGGTGTCGCGGTCGCGACCGCGGTTGATACCACTCCGGGCAAAGCCAGCATTATGGTCCCGGCGAGCATGTACATATATCTTTTAATTTTTTGGATCATGTTATGTATACCTTTCTTTACGTCTACTTAACTTATACTACAAGGCGTTAGCGGAATCAAGTCGCCTTTCATCTTATCGGTTAGGGCTAGTGGGCCGGCTTGCAAGCGGCATCTTTGCTGCCGGGCGGACAGGCCGCCTGGCTCGACTGGACAAGTACGAAATGCACTAAGAGTTGTGCCAAAGCCGCGATAAACAAACCGACCAAGGCGTAAACCAGGCTGTTCTTGGCGTTGGAGACCTTACTGGCTTCGCCCCCGGAAGTTATATATTTGAAGCCGCCCAGGATGACCATTACGACCGCGGCCACGCCGACTACCAGGCTCAAGATATTTACGCCAGCGGCGATGGCATTACCGACGCCGGTATCACTACAATTACTGCCGGTTTCACCCAAGCCGTTCAGTACCTGGGTCTTCGGGGTAGAAGCAGTGCCGCAACCCGTGGACGACGAGGAAGCTCCTACCGCCAACACCGGTAGCGGCATCATGACTATTGCCAGCGAAGCTACTATGCTTAATAAGGTTCGTTTCACGGTTTCTCCTTCACACTTTATTCAATACAAATAATATGAACGCGCGGGCCAGGACTATGATGGCTAGGCCGATTAAGGCGCCGCCAAGGCTGCGCCGGGCGTTTTCGACATCGGCGTCGGTGCGGGAATTGGTACTGACATCACTGCCGGAAGTAACGAAGCGCAAGGCGCTGACAATCACTATGATAACTGCGGCGGCACCGCCGGCGTAAGCCACGATATTCGTGATCTTGGCCAGCAGGCCGTTGGGGCCGCCTATGGGGTCGGCAGCTTTGCCGGTAGTCGGGTCGGTGGCCGGCTGGCCTTTACAGACCGCGGAGCTTGAATTCGTAGCGCTTGTGCAGTCCACGCCGCCGAAAATATCGTAAGCCGAGGCTACGCGCGGAGTCGCGAACAGGCACAGGACAAGCAGGGCTACGGCCATAAGCAGTCTTTTTATCATAATCTTTTGACTCCGAAGGCTACTATCGCTTCAGCCGATATGGCCAAAATCAATCCTACGAGCGCGTAGATGATGCCATTTCTGGCCCTGGTCGTTTTCTCCGGGTCACCGGCCGAGGTTATATAGCGAAGTCCGGATACCGTTATGATCAACAACGCTAGGGCACCGATTATACCAAACACCACGCCCAGGATAGTTTGCAAAGCAGCCACGCTGGTCAGGCTGTTAGGAGTGGGGTTCGCCGGTGTCGGCGCGCCAGGCAGGTTACCAGGGCTTATCGACTCTGCCAAAATTCGCAATATCATATTCATATTAGCCCCCCAACCGACTGCCGACAAAGCCGACGAAAGTGGCGGCCGCGACGGCGATGGCCGTACCTATTAAAGCGTTAATGACGGTTGATTGGGCCTGGGCTGTCTGTTCGGGATTGCCCTGGCTGGTTATATACCTGACGGCGCCCACGACGACAAAAGCCACGGCCACGATCCCGGCTATGCGCAACAGGTCATCGATAACGGCCAACATTACCAGCGGCACGTCGCTGGCCTGGGTAGAGCTTGGCAGGAAGGTGAAGTTACTCAGATCGCAACCCGAGAAGTCTGTTGACGGCAGATAATGATACCAGGGACGCAGGCCGAAGAAATCACCTGACTTGTCACAGGTGTCGGTCGCCATTATTGATAGTAGTGCGCTTAACATAGGTTTTTCATCCGTTAAATGCTCCCCCCGGTATCAGGAATTGCAGGAAACCATAAAGGAAGAAGTAAGCTACCAGGGCAATCAGAGTATTGGTAATTCGTTGTTTGGCCGCCGTGACTTTTTGCGGGTCGCCAGTCGAGGACGCGTATTGTATCCCTCCCATAATAATAGAGGCTACGGCTATAAAACCGAAAGTCACCGAGAACAAATTAATGAACGGGTCGATATACTTGCCGATTAAATCGCAGCCGTTAGTGTCGCAAGGAGTATTGGGGTTAGCCGCGGGGTCCGAACAGGTACCGCTGCCGCAATCGACACAACCGGCCGGCGGGTTGCTGCTTTGGCAGACCGGGCAGGTGGCATCGGTCGTCGGATCACAGGTAACCTGGCCGCCCAGGCTGCCCGAGCCTGATACCGCGGCGGCATGTTGGATTATGGTGGCGCCTTTGAGCGTGGGTTTTATTGATGATTTCTTGCAGGCAAACTTAACCGGCCCGTTTAACAGGGGTGTAGTCGGACTGCTTTTACCGCAGTCTACCGTTACCACGGTTATGCCATAGCCTGTGGGATAGGGCTTGCGTGGGCTTTTGTTTCCTATCTCATACAGTCTTAAGGTATCTGCTGCGGCCGAACAGTCCGCTGAATGTTTACTGACCTTAACATCGCTGGTGGCACAGGCTATGCCGTAAACCTGTGACGCGGCCAAGGCTACCGATGGCGCTAAAACAAATGCCGCCGTCAGGAAACAGAACAGAAATCGGCTGATCCTCTTAGTTATCTTTTTAGCTTTGTGTGTTGTAATGTTCATTTTTATATAACTATAGTGCTTAAGTTACCTATTGACAAGCATGCGATAGGGATGGGCAGGCTTCTTGATAACGCTAATCCTTTATATGTGCTATATTTAAAGCAATATAACTTCAAGCGTACTATGCCTGACTACAAAAACGTTCCCGGTGGTTTACAAAAATACATAGAGCTGCTCCCCGCTAGACTATGAAATATTTAAGCGGCAAAAAAATATGGTGGATGGCTCTGCCCTTGGTGATGGTCCTGTTCTTGTCACTGCTGCCCGGCAAAACTTCAGCCGACAATGGAACTTACCGTTACACGAACGGCAACAAATCGGTTGTCGGCCCCGACCCGGCCGACCAAAACAGTACCCTGACCTTCACCAAAAACGGGGTGGACCTCAAGAAGTATCCGACGGGCGTGTATTTCAGCGGTAACGGTACCAACGGACCTAACGGCAACCTTTGCCCGGACATATACATCTTCACGAGTGACGGCCAAGACGGCTCCTCCAGCGCGGACATAAAGTCGGATTGCGGCAGCGATATCGGCGGGATCTCAAAAGATTACGGCTCTATAACCATAACCGGCAAGCAGTCCCCCCAGATAGGCCAGTGGATCGACCATAGCCACATCAGCGTCGGCAGTAGCGTTTATTATGATAATAAGGAAGACAATAACCTGAGCTTCGTGCTTCAAAACTCCAGCGATAGCTGCTCGGCGAAGAACTATATAAACGGCTTCCCTAACTCCGACGGCTCCAATTACCAAAACGCTACGGCTTCGGCTACTATCCATCTATTCACCACGCCGGGCGGCGGCAATAATAATTGCGTAGAAACCGATGATCCAATAACCCTGAGTCCTAATTCCGACCCGGCCGGATTCAATTATTACTTCGTCTGGCAGGATAGCGGCACTATAAGTACTTCGGACCAGACGGCTATTGTCTTTACGCAAAACACCGCTGGCAGCGGCCCCTATATGGCTGCCAAAGGCAGAAGCTATAACAAAACCTGCCAAAGCCAAATTAGCGGCGCTTCGGGCTGGCCCACCAGCGGGACGCTGGTCATAAAGAACAGTTCAAGCGACAACCCCTTATCAACCGGCTTCCCGTCCATTATTACCGGCGCTTCGCTCCATAGTGACGGGCAGGGTTGTTATGAGAGCGACGGCATACTGATTCAACTGGCTGACACCAAAGGTGCCGACGGCAAGCTGGCCAGTGACGAGGCGGCAGGCAGTAGCGGTGTTGGCGGTGGCGGGGGCGGCAGCTCTAGCCAAGACCTGTCATTAAACTGTCATGCCGGGCTTAACCCGCTTAATTGGCTGGTCTGCGGCATCGTAAAGGGACTCGTAGGCATAGTCAGCGCCCTGGACGGCGCGATTAACAGCGAATTGTCGGTGGGTACCAACGGTAATTCTGATAATCCCGACCAGATCTTTGCCAATCCTGACGGCTCTTGCGGTACCGGCGGCCAATGTGACGCTTACCATACGGCTTGGGGGTATTTCCGGGATATAGCACTCGGCCTGATAGCACTGGCAACCATATTAGTCCTGATAGCCCAGGCTTTGGGCCTGGAAATGCTGGACGCTTATACTATTCGTAAAGTCCTGCCGCGACTTCTGATAGCATCGATTGCTATAGCTATGTCCTGGCAGTTAATGAGGTTTTTCATAACGCTTACAAACGACCTGGGGTTTGGCATAAGGCGCCTGATAGAAGCGCCCTTCATCGGTATCAATACCAGCATCCACCTTAGCCTCTCCCAAAGCGCCGCGGTACTAATCCCCTCGATCGTCGGGGTTGCCATGGGGGTGTTCGGCTTATTGACTTTCGTCGGTATGGCCGCCCTGGCGGTTGTAGTCGGCTTCGCGACACTGATCTTGAGAGCTCTCGTCGTCATTGGCCTGACCATACTGTCGCCCCTAGGGATTGCCGCTTACATATTGCCTAATCCTTATTTCCAAAGGGCTTTTAAGTTCTGGTGGGAAAATTTCAGCAAAGCCTTGTTCATGTTCCCCCTGATCGCCGGCTTCATAGCCATTGGCCGCGTATTTTCGGCTATCGCCGTCAACCAGAGTTCCGACATACTGAGCCAAATAATCGGCTTCATCGCCTACTTCGCGCCCTATTTAATGATTCCTATGACTTTCAAGTTTGCCGGCGGGGCGCTGGGCGGTATGGCCAACCTGGTCAATAGCCGCGCCCAAGGCGGTTATGGCTACCTGAGCAAGAAGCGCAAAGAGCACACTGCCGGCCGCGTCCAGCGCGCCCGCGCCGGCTACCTTTGGAACCCCGAGTTCGGCCGCTTCGGCAAGAATGGCAGGAGTGTCGGCCGAATGGGCAGCCGGCTGGCTGAATGGGCCTTCGACGCCGACGAAATGGTTCCGGGCAAGCTTGGCCAAAAGGGCACGCCCGGCTTCAAGCGTTTCGCGGCCGGCATAGAAAACAAAATCGACGACGCCATGATCGACCACAGCACCAAGGGCTGGCAAGAAATAGAATCCAAGGGCGGCATGCATTACGAAGGCTGGCGCGCGTTATCCGGTTCATACCGCGGCTTCAGCGAGGAGACCCAGAAGCAACTTATGGACGAAGGCTTCATAGACAGAGAGACAGGCGTATCAAGAGCGCCAAGGTCCCTGAAAGACATCGATAAGATAACCGAGATCCTCGGCAGCAGCGGCAGGGAAAAAGAGCAACTGGCCGCCGCCGGCCTTCACACCGCTCGCGGTACCCTGGCCAATATAAGCAACAACCCCGAGCTGTTCCGGGCCGACGTCCAGACGATGGGTGCCCTCGGCCTAGCCAACGCCGGCCGCGCCGAACAACAGGACCTGGCGGAAATCGGCAACTCCATAACCGCGCGCAAGGGCAAGGGCGGCGGCGCCTCCTACGCCCAGAGCGTCGTCAAGAAAGCTTCCGACGCCGGCGCCCGCCTGCGGCCGGAAACCAGGTGGGGACATGGCGTCATGGTGGACAAAGACGGATCGGCCACCGGCACCAAGGGCAAGTTCTACTCTGTCTTTGACGACAATTCTAATCTAACCGCGGCCCAGCGCCAGAAGCGCAAGGGAGCCGCGAGGTCCAACGCTATGAGCATCAAGGCCTCCGACTGGACCGGTGCCAAGGCCGAAGCCGTACAGTCGGCCCGTCTCACCAACATGGATATCGCCAGAGAGAAAGACGATCAAGGCAACTACACCGGCGCAGCCCGCGCCATGCAGGACCTTATCGTCAACCAGGCCGGTCCTTACGGCTACAACGACACTGGCGCCAAGGCCGAATGGAGCGACATGTCCGAAGAGCTCCGCAAAGAAGGCGTACCCCTGCCTAAACCAAGAGATTACGACCCGCGCGAACAGGCCAGGCAGCAGCAAGATGCCGCGGAAGCGCAGAAAGCCGCCGACGAAGCCGCCCGTAATCACTAAACCTAACTAAACCTATAAGTTATCGAATTCGACACTCCCACGGAATAAACTACCTGTTCTTCTTCTCTCCTGTTTAATTATCAAGCTACATAGTTGACAATATTAGAATTATCAGCTATAATCTATATTGATAACAAATAAACAAAAACTCTTATCATGGCCTCAGAAGAACTAGCACTCCGACCAGAACCAGCCGCCGACCCGACCACGGCAGTCGTACCTGTTGGCCTGCCTCCGACAGTGGAGCTCGGTGCCGCAGCACCGGCCACCGCGACCATGGGTATGGAAATAGGGCCCTCGATGCTGCGCCGGGAATTTGACCCCTTGAGATTAATCTCCGAACAGGTCATGGAGAACGGCGAAGCCCACAACCGGCCTGACCTAAGGGGCTTCTGGCTACGCGACCGCAACGGCCAATTATATGAATTTACCGATTACGATGCCTACCACGTAACGAATAGGGAAGACAAGCCGACCGGTAAGTGGCGCCCCCGAGCTAGAAGTACATTAAGAGGTGGCCCTTACGTAGGCCGCGCAGAGCAAAAGGAAACCGTTCTAACACCTGGCACGGGACGGCGCTGGACAGTCAAAGTAACTCCTCCAGATGGAGAGTTGGCTGACGTTATAGGTTATGAAGATGACGCGCTGGCAGGCTGGCTTGACCATCCGAGTGACGAATTCACGCCCTTTGAGTGGTTCACCGATTTCGGTTGGCAGGACGCTCCGGAACGGATTAGACGGAACAACCCCAACGTAAGGCCTATCGAACGTGTCGACCCCGACAAGTCAGTCTTCGATACTGTCATGGAACACCAGGAACGATTGGGCCTGGGTCTGAAAGGCGTTACGTGGAAAGTTAACGGCAGCGTCCAGCGCGTGACCGAAGAAGTCCTACTGATGGAAGGCCCTGAAGGCGATAAGCACCCGGTGCGAACTTTCGTAGTCAAGACCTACAATGCCGCTGGCGATGCCACTCACCAGCGCGTCTATAGGGATGACGGCCTGAAGAAGCACCTTAATACTATGGGCAAGGCGTTGAGCGACCTGCACCTGGAAATGCCAGATGAACAGCCTGACCCAGCCGTGTTATCAAGCATCGGCCGGGTCAGTACCAGCTTCATGCTGGCACCGGCCCCGGGCCGTGAAGGCTGGACCGCCGGACCGGACACTGTCGGCGAGGAACATGACCCCACTGAAAATTCACTGTCTAGGGAAGAGGCTGTTGCTCTCCTGGCTTATGAGGATATATTCACGCTCGACGATATTTACAGGGACCATCAGGTAGTTGCCGACCGGATCAGGCTCCAGGGCGAACAATTCCTGGAAAAGTACGTGGCATCCTTACAGGAAATGGTTGCCGAGTTAGGCAAAACCGCCGTAATTGACATGGCTAGCCGTATGACCTACGAATACACCGAGGCTTTGAAGGGCTTTGGCCTTAGGCAGGATGTAGAAGACGCGAGCCTCGGCCTGATACTTTGGCAATTAGCAGAACAGCGCTACTTAGCTAAGCACCCTAGTGAATTGGCCGATGATTTCCAGCGATATGATGATTTCGGTGTCAAAGTCGGTAATCCTTTCGACAATGACCATGTGGAAGCACGGCGTGTTCAAGCTATGATTGTTAACGACCTGCTCGGTCGCCGAACAGCTGATACGGTGCTGGTGATCACTAAACCCGGTGGAAAGATCCTGGGCCATGATAAAAAGGGCAATGACATCGTTCAGGAGACACCGGATACATACTCGTTTGATTGGGACGCTTTCAACGCCCTAAACGTACCGGATTTTGCTAAGAAAGAGATCGTGGATATCCTGCAAACCGTTACTGCCGGTACGCCAGGACACCAGCTTGGTAAGAAGGACTTCGTGGCCATCGGCCTGAACCTCCAGCGTGCTCGTTCGACAGGCCCGTAAGACCTGTGCCTTATCCGGTTGTGGTTTGTTATACTTAAGGTATTGTGGCAACATACAAACTGATTCAGGATATCGAGGCCGAGGACAAAATCCTGGGGCCGTTGACGTTGAGGCAGTTTATTTTCGCCTTGGTGGCCGTGTTCCTGTTCTATATATGTTTTATTTTGGTGACTAAGAACGCCGCGTTTTTGCTGGTGCTGTTTTTGCCGCCGGCGTTGTTCTGCGCGTTTTTTGCCTTTCCGTTCGGGCGGGACCAGCCGACGGAGACCTGGGCGTTGGCTAAGTTAAGGTTCTGGTTTAAGCCGCGGCAGCGGATCTGGAACCAGAGCGGCGTTAAGGAACTGGTAACCATAACCGTGCCTAAAAAAGTCGAGCGGGTACTGACCAACGGGCTTAGCCAGACGGAAGTCACAAGTCGCTTGCGGGCGTTGGCCGATACTATCGACAGCCGCGGTTGGGCGACCAAAAACGCCAGCAGCGGCGTTTATTCCCCGGTGGTAGCCGACATGAACTCCGACCGTTTAATCGATATCAGCAGCATGCCCCAGGACGTACCCGCTGACGATATGCCGGCGGCTGACGACATGCTTGACGAGACCAATAACCCTATTGCCCAGCAGTTTGATACTATGATCGACCGTTCCAGCCGGAACCGCCGGCAGCAATTGCTCGACCAGCTTAATGATGTCCGGCAGGACGAGGCGGCTAAGGCTAAGCAGCCGGCAGCGGCAAGTGACAGCTGGTTCATGAATAACGGGCAGGCAGCAGCCGCGCCAGCCATGGCAATGCCAGCCGGGACGGGTGCCGCGGCCATGGCGCGCCCACCGGAACCGATGGTCACCAGCGCGACGATTCCGGCGCCGGTGGCCGGTGAGACAACACCGGATGAAGCCGCGTTGGCGGCCCGCTTGTCGGCGCAGGCCAGTTCGCGGCAGGTGTCGTTTGGTAATTTGCGCACCTTGCAGCCTCTGGGGAGCCAACCGGCCGCGCCGCCAGCCGACATTCCGATGCCGGCTCCAAGCGACGGTACGAACCCTCAAACAGCGGCGGCTGCCAGTAACGATACGGTGACAGCGACCAGTGATCCTGCTATACTATCCTTGGCCAAGAACGATGATTTCGATGTGGCGACTTTGGCTCGCGAGGCCCGCAAAAACAGGGGTGACGAAAACCAGCCGCGCAACGAGGTCATGATTTCATTACACTGATTCGTTATTGCAAGAGTGATACTTGATCACAGATAAAGGTGGGGCAAACGAACGTACCATGGATCCGTCAACACAAACGACACCAAACCAGCCTAATCCCTCTCAGCCGGCCGCGGCCGTTCCTGTTCCCGTACCGGACATGACGAATGCCGTCCCTTTGCCATCACCTCTGATACCAGGTCAATCAATCGCCCCCGTAACGGCACCCGGTGGCGCCAACGCGGCGGCACCTCTCAATATGCCTACGGTCGGCGCGGACAAGGCCCCCAAGCCAGCCCCGCACCCCAACAGCACCCAGAACTCCTTGCAAATCGCCGAGGTTCGCGACGGTATCGTTATCATGAACGACGGCTCTTTCCGTTCGGTAGTTATGGTCAAAAGTATTAACTTCGACCTGATGAGCAGCCAGGAGCAGGAAGCTGTCGAATATAGCTACCAGGGGTTCCTGAACTCGCTTTATTTTCCGATTCAGATCTTCATGCGCTCGCAGAAAGTTGATCTGGTGCCTTACATCAACAAACTCGACAAGATCCGTACCGAGCACGACAACATGCTGTTGGCGCTGCTCATGGAAGACTACATCAGCTATATCGGTGACCTTAGCCAGCAGACTAACATCATGGATAAAAAATTCTACGTCGTGGTTCCGTTTTTCCCGGTTGTTGATACCCAAAAGGCACTGACCCAGAGCAAAAACTTCCTGGGGGGCATAGGCGGTTTATTTAACAAAAAAGACCAGCATGTCGTCATCAACGAGCCGGACCTGGAAAACGCCAAGACCGAGCTGCGCAACCGGGTGCAGGCAGTTTTGTCAGGCCTGATGCAGTGCAGCATCCAGGGGTTGCCGCTTGATACCCAGGAACTGATCGAGCTGTACTACGATACCTATAATCCGGATACCGCCACCCGGCAGCAGCTTAAGGATTTCAATAACTTGACGGCCGATATCATTACCAAGGGCGAGGGCAACGCGCCGCAGGCGCACTTGCAGAGGGAATTGCAATGAGACGGCTCGGGTGGATAAACGGGGGCAGTAGCTGATCATGCTTGGCAGGAAGAAACAGCCGCCAATGGATCCCGTGGCCGTGGCCCAGGCCCAGCGCGCCCGCGAAGAGCAGGAAGTCCAGGCGGCATTCCAAAAAGGCATCACGGCGCTGCGCGATTTCGTAGCTCCCAGCTCGCTGGAGTTCAGCAACACGCACTTCCAGCTTGGCACGCGCTACGCTCGGACTTACTACGTTTATGGCTACCCTCGGCAGCTTTATACCGGTTGGCTGAGCAGCATGATTAACCTCGACGAGGTCATTGATACGAGCATGTATATTTATCCTGTCGAGAGCCAGGTGGTGCTGGAGAATCTGCGCAAGAAAGTCACCCAGCTGGAGGCCGGCATCCAGATCGAAGCCGAGAAAGGGCGGGTCCGCGACCCCGGCAAGGAAGTGGCCATCCAGGACGCCGAAGAAATGCGCGACAAGCTGCAGGTCGGCGAGGAGCGATTCTTCCGGTTCGGGCTGTATTTCACGCTCTACGCCGGCAGTATGGAAGAGCTGGAATTCGTTGCCCATAAGGTGGAGTCGATGCTCGGCCAGCAACTGGTTTACAGCAAGGCCGCGACTTCGCAGCAGGAACAGGGGCTGAACAGCACGGTGCCGCAACTGGTCGACCAGCTGCTGATCCGGCGCAACATGAGCACCGGGGCTTTGAGTACCAGCTTTCCGTTTACGAGCGCCGATTTGAGTCAGGATACCGGCATTTTGTATGGCATCAACATGCATAACTCCGGTTTGGTTATCTTCGACCGTTTCTCTCTGGAAAACGGTAATTCGGTGGTTTTTGCCAAGTCCGGTGCCGGTAAGAGCTTCACGGTTAAGCTGGAAGCTTTGCGTAGCATGATGTTCGGTACTGAAATATTTATCATTGACCCCGAGAATGAATACGAGCGGATGTGCGATGCCGTCGGCGGCGCTTACGTGCGGCTCAGCCTGAGTTCCTCGACCCGTATCAACCCGTTTGACCTGCCAAAAGTCGTTGATTCCGAGGAGGCCGACAACGCCCTGAGGAGCAACCTTATAACCCTGCACGGCCTGCTGAGGCTGATGATGGGCGGCGCCCAGATCCAGATGGCCGGGGCTAACGCCGCCGCGATGGGGCCGCCGCTGGCGCCTTCTGAGGAAGCCGACCTGGACGCGGCGCTGATCGAGACTTATGCCAAGGCCGGGATAACCAATGATCCGTTGACTCATACGGGTGTGCCGCCGGCGATTGTCGACCTGTATGATACGTTGCTGCACATGGGCGGCACCGGGCCGCAACTGGCGCAGCGGTTGCGCAAGTACACTACCGGAACGTTCGCCGGGATATTTTCCCAGCAGAGTAATGTTGATATCAACAACCCCTTGGTGGTTTTCAACCTGCGCGACCTGGAAGACGAGCTGCGGCCGGTCGCCATGTACATCGTGCTCAACTACATCTGGAACAAAACCAAGACCGACCAGAAACGCCGCATCCTGATCGTCGACGAGGCCTGGCAGCTTATGAAATACGAGGATTCAGCCAGCTTCCTGTTCAGCCTGGCTAAGCGTGCCCGCAAATATAACCTGGGCATTACCACTATCAGCCAAGACGTGGAAGATTTCATGGGGTCGCGCATGGGCCGGGCCATCGTGGCCAACGCTTCGATGCAGTTCCTGCTGAAGCAATCGCCGACCGCCGTCGACGTGTTGACTGATGTTTTCAAACTGACCAGCGAGGAGCGTAAACGCCTCAGCCAGTTCCCGGTCGGACAGGGCCTTTTCTTCGCCGGACAGAACCACGTCCACATCCAGGTCGTGGCCAGTCCGACCGAAACCGGCCTGATTACTACTAACCCGGACCAGGTGCGGGCCATCGAGGCCGCGGCTAACGAAGAGGGCGGCGACTTCAGCCAGCCGCAGGGGACTATTGATCTCGGCAATCGGCTGTACCCGGGCAGTGGCAGCGGTGATAGCGTATAATAAACATAAGTAAGACTTAGCCGGGCAAAACAGACATGGCAGAGCCACCAGACCAACTTCCGGAAGGAGATCCAAACCGCTCAGATATTCGTCCTGATATGGGCGGCGTTCATAGTGGCGGTGAGGGCGGTGTTCCGCGCGATGATTTGCGCGACGCCGAAGAGGGCGGCCTTTATAACCCGGAGGACGAAGACGGCGCCGGATCCGGCGAGGACGGCAGGCAAGGCGGGCGACAGGGCGGTGATAGGGGCAGGGACAAATCAGCTAGCCCCGGCAGCCTTCGAGACTCCGAGCAATCGGCTGGTAGAAGAAGCCCTAAAGACTCAGATGGCGAGGGCGATGGTCTCTATAACCCGGATGATGACGATGGCCGTTTAGCGCCCTTGCGCCGGGCGCGCGCCAAAGCCCAGAACATCCAGGCCCGCGCTATGAAAAAAAAGTGGCTGGTCGGCGTCGCGATCGGCAGCAACGTCATAGTCATAGGCATGATTATCCTGGTAGCCCTTATCATTGGCGGCTACAAAGCGGTTGATTTCGCCGAGCATGTGGCAGCCTACCAGTTTGCCCGTAACACCGCCACGATGGCCGAGAATGCCACCAGCATCAATGACGAGAAGCTCGGCATCGACTCACTGGCGGCCGAAAGCGAAGACTCGGCAGCCTCCGCTACCGACCGGAACCTGGCGCAGCAATTGCTGGACAAGATCCAGGCCAAGGCCACGGCGGTCACTGGTAAGGCCAAGGATCTGTGGTCGAGTTTTGATAATTATCGGCCCGGCAAGGTGATATCGAATTTCCAAGATAATAACATCTTAAAATTTAATGAGGCTAAGACTAGATTGGGCAGAAC
>DASRLG010000040.1:0-3604 GCA_035648575.1 Candidatus Dormiibacterota bacterium | reverse complement strand
CCAAGTATGGGACGATCGCCAAACCGGTCGTTGATAACGCCCCGCCGCCAAAACCTGCCGCCAAGCAGGCCGAAAAACAAGAAAACACTAGTTCCTCCGGCCCCATATCCACGCGGGTCCCGGCAGTCCTGTTCTACGCCCTTTATTCTCTAGCCGCTAACATGTTCGGGTTTGCCCAGTGCGTCATCCTTTTGCGTGATAAGAGCCAATCGCAGTCGTTTACCGAGTTCGCGCTGCTGGTTTCGATAGTTTGGATGTTTATGGATATCTATCTGTTATTCGGCCGGGACAAATGGAATATCATCCGTTTCCTAAGAATAAATGCCTACTTGTGCGCTCTCTCGATCATAATATACGCTCTCGTATTCCAGATCATAGGCATCGCTCTACAAGTCATTATGTTACTCTTCCTGAGGAACGTCATGTACCGGGTCGGAGAAGAGGAATAACCCAGCTTGACCATAATTGCTTAATATACTATAATATCGGCTATGAGTGAAAACCCAGGTTATGATTTAGTAGGCAATCCTGCCGTGAGGAACCAGTTAGTACAGGTGGGAAACGAGCTCCAGGAACGAGCCCGGCTGTTGGAATGCGTAGAGATTAATGAGCGTGGCGCTGCCGTTTGTACTAATCCTGATAGCGGCAATGTTTTAACAGTTGTCGCCGTAACCGTAGATGATGACAGCAATGCCTCGCAGGTGCCTATAGCAAAAGGCGAAGACGGCAGGCTTGCTATCGCCTTGCCGGTCGCTAAATTACCAAAAGTAGGCTTTTTTATCAGCTACGAAAACCCGCCAGAAGGATCCGGCATGAGTGCCGCCTTACGGCTCGGTGATTATCCCGGCCAGCCGACAGTTTTTGGGGAGGGTCCTGTAACTAGGAATGAAATATTGCTGAACTTGGCGGGAATTAAGCCCGAGGAACTCGATGAGGCGCGTTGGGCCGAACAGGTCGGACTATTTACCGACTTCGGTTTAGCTCCTGAACGAACCCGGGGCCAGTTTTCAACCTATCAGCTGATAGACGGCGATGTCTGGGAGGCAAAAAGGATTCTTTATCGACCTGAAGACGTGGAAGATATAGGCGACTCGCTCGAGGCCAGCCTTTTCCAGGTCCATGCTTATGAAATCAGACCGCAAGTTGATTTTACGCGGCAATTTGAAGAGTCCGGGCCGCCGCTTACTTTTGGGTCCGGTATCGGAAGATCGGCCACCAGAGGTGTTCTGGCTACTGGCAATCCTTATGAATCTCGAGGTTCTACGTCGGGAATTCGTACCCTGTCGCTACAAGGCGCGCTGGAAATTACGGTAACCGCTTCGGAAGCCGAACCTGAACAGGCTGAAAGTCAGCCTCCAGCCAAAAATAAAGTTCCGGCCACCCGGCCATCGCGCGAACCCGGTGAGAGCCTGGCGGATTACGAAACACGGGTAATGTTCAGACGTTAGACGCCTTCAGGCTCAGGCGGTGATGGTCACCGTCGTGCCGATACTGGACCAGTTGTATAGCCAAGCCATGGCGGCTAGGGGTACGTGTACGCAGCCGTGGGAACCCTGGGTGGAGTATTCCGGTCCGCCGAAGGGGAAAGTTTGCCAGCTGGCGTCATGAAAACCGTAATCCGAGTAAAACGGCATCCAATAATTCACGAAATCATTCCAGCCGGGGCCGACTAGATTAGTATTGGTTTGTTTGGCGTAAATATGCCAGGTGCCGGTGGGCGTAACGTCGCCGTTTTGGTAGGCTCCGGTGGTGACGGGGGTGTCGTAAACCTGTTCCGGCCCCTGGCAGGCCCACATGTGCTGCTGGGTGATGTTTACCAAAATAAGCTGGCTTCTGGTATTGCTGGAACAGACCGTGGGCGGGACGGCTACGAGGGCGAAGGTAATGGGCGAGGCTTTTTGGAGTGCCGACGTAGTGGCCGCTACCGCCGAGCTGATATTTTGCACTTGGATATTATCGGCGGCGCCGACCTGCGTGATGTACGCCTGGATCTTGCCGGCCTGGGGCACATATTTGTTGTTTACCAGGTCATACCAGCCGGCGATGGTGGCCGCCGACGGCCGGGTGGTTTTGCCGTTATAGGTATAACTTAAGGCCACGGCTTGCTGGGCTTGGAGTTGCTGGAGCGTGGGCTGCAGGCTGGCGTTGGTGACAGTCGGCAGGGTGGTGTTAAAAGGTAGGTTCACCGCTGTTTTACCATCTTTGACGGCTCGCGTAACGGCAGCGGCGGCCTGAGCCGTGTCGAGCCGGTAACCGTTGGCGGCGGCCGCCAGCTGGAACTGGTTGTTCTGGATGGTTATGTGGGCGTCGATCGGATCCTGCTTATCGGCTGCGGCAATGGCCTTTATCTTATCTGTTAAAGCGGACTGGTTGACGCGTAAGGAAACCGGTAGTTCGTGCCGGGTGAACAGGTTTTGCAGCGGCAGCCAGGCCCGGTGTTTGGCGGCGGTTTCCGTGCTGGCGGTATCTACCTGGATGCCTAGCTGGGCTGGGGTTACGGAAGCGCTTTGACCGTGTTGCTTCAATGAGATGGAGGCTGGTAACAGGGGCAGATTGGCTAATTTTTTGGATATGGCGTTGTAGCTCGTGGTGCCGATCGCGAAGTTGGCTACGCGGGTGTTGGGGTATGTCTTATTTAAAAATATTATATAGACAGCCAAGTTTAAGACGACAAAACCTAATAGCAGGCCGCCGGCAATCATGGCTGGCTTCCTGGCAGCGCGGCCGTTCATGTATTTTCGTAGTTTTCGCTTGCTAGCGGCAGCTCTGGACACCATCGTGTGTCTTATAATAACAGATTAGCTTGTGGCCTACACCCCTAGCGTAGTATGCTTAAACTGAGCGATAAAAATAAAAAAGTTCCAAAAAAAGTCCAATGTTACCAGAAGATCCGTCACCCCAAGCGCCCGTACGGCAAGATCATGCCGAGCTTGAGGCGCAGTATGCCAAAATCGTTGGCGAACAGGCGCTTCAGTTGTCGTTGCAAAAAAGCCATGCCGAACTGATTGACCGCCAGCTGGCAGCCGCCAGTCAGCCGCAAACCGCTCCTCATAGCGGGCCGCCAAATACGCCTGGCGTTAATGCCGCGGAGAGATTGAAGACACGGGCCGCCCAGCTTATACGAACCGCCTGGCGGCGACGGGAAACTATAGCCCTAGCTGTCGGCAGCCCCGTGGCCGCGGTCGTTTTCCTGTTCGTTATCTACGTGTTATTTATCCCGCAGTCCATCCGTTACGCGTTCGCGGACCAAAAAAGTTGCGTCGGCAGCCCGGCGATATTTCCGTCCTTGCTAAAGACCAGCTCCGGCGGGACTTTCAAACTCACTCATGAGCCGACTATCTCCATCGGCCATACGGCCATTTTTTCATATCGGTTGTGCGCGGTCCCGAGCCGCGGCCCGCTGGCTTCGACCGGCTACGTTAATAAGCAATGGCTGCCCGTAATAGGTTTACACATCGGCAAATCGATCAAAGTCGTTACCGGCGGCTACCCGGTCGCCTTCGCCGGCAGTCTTGGTACCAAAGCCATACCGATCGAGAAGCCGCTGCTGTTTAAACTGAGCGCCTCGGACGCCACGTTCGACTACGCCGTGACCGCCAACGGC
>DASRLG010000039.1:0-4044 GCA_035648575.1 Candidatus Dormiibacterota bacterium | reverse complement strand
CCCGACCCCAGCCTAGATTTAAGCAGCAACCAAGCCGTGCTGGCATTATTTAACCGCGACCCGGCGGCTCTAGGGCAGGCGGGTTTACAACGACAGCTTCTGGGTAGCGAACCGTTTCCCTTGAATATTGCCCAAATGACTCCTATACACGAAGAGAGTGGTGTTGCGCTTATGGGTTTGATTGATGCCGGCAGCCAGGCTACCAAGCTCTGTGCTATACGGGGTCCAGAAGGTGAACTTCGAACTGACTCAATACTCTTAATTCCTGCCGATGAGGATGCGCATCAAGCGCCGGATAACGCCAACCCGATGTTAAGAGCAGTGATCATAGAGCCAAAAGCGGGGCCGACAGTTTTAGGCAGGGACACTCGAGGGGCGGGGCGCCTTGGCTTAGGTGTTGATACTGTATCACGCAAACATTTCAGTATTGAACTTGACCAAGCTGGAATAGTGAAAATACAAGATCTCAATTCGTTTAACGGGACCAAGCTTATTACTCGCCCTCAACCGGAGGAAGGCGGCCGGCGTAGCCGGATGCTTTCAGCTGCTAAAAGAGCCGGCATGACACTGCTAGGCGGCGGTAAGAGATCAGCGGACGTTGCCTCTAAACAACCTGCGAAACCCGAGTCCGAGAAACCTACAGCCGGTTTAGACCCTGTCTATGATAGGCCTGCCGACCAAGTAGCTTTTGAAATGGAACTGGTTGACAATTACCGGCAGCAGTTTCCTGAGGCCGAACTGATTTTAAGGCAGGCACTGGCCGACCTTCAAAGCGTTACCAGCGAGCTAAACCCCGATAGCGACAAAGGCGCTTCGAACTTAATGCTCAAAATGCCCGACGGTATAAGTAAGGCCGAGTTGGATGCGATGTCTGAAATTGATAGAAGTGAAGCCCTAGTCTCTACACAGGGGGTGACCCTTATTGACGATAACTTGCCGCCCGAAACCCGAGCAGTAATGGATGGCTTGTATGGTTTGACGGGTGCCACAGAAGTGAATACGCGAGACGACCCGCTGAATGACCGCCCTGCCTTTGATTACGTATTGCGCCGCGGTATGTACCATGGCAAAGAAATTTATTTCCAGGAACTTTATATCAGGAATAACGCGCGTTCGAGAGGTGGTGTAATGTTTACCGCTTCTATAGTGGGAAAAAGATCACAGGCCTTATAGCCGAGGGTAACACTTATTCGACAGTAACTTCGGTCCGGGCGACGGAGCGGCCGCTGAAGAGGCGGACTTTGCGCTGTTTGTAGGTGACGATGCCGTCGCGGGCGGCGTGGATCGTGAAATTGCGGCTGACTTTGGTGCCGACACCGCCGCGTTTGCTCATGCCGACTTGACGGACGATGACCTGGCCGACTTTGACCTTTTGGCCGCCGAACAGCTTAACACCTAGGCGCTGGCCTGGTGAATCATGGACGTTTTTGGCGGTACCGCCGGCTTTGACATGGGACATGTTATTTCCTTGTTATTACGAGCAGCTGGCGGGCGACGATTTGATCGCTACGGTAGTAGAGTAAATCTTCGTCTCCGGCATGCTCAAAACTCACTCGATTATAGCCCAAATCGCCGATCTGGTCAATAAGGGGTAGGTGTTTAAACTGGCCGGCCCGGGTTTGCCAGGCTGGAACCGCCAAACAGATCCGGGTGCCGGGTTTGATCTGGCCGTGGATATTGCGCAGGAACTTTTTAATTATTAAGTTGCAGTCCGAGGCGGTCTGGGCTAGGATTTCCGAGCCGGGCGGGGCGGTGAAGGGGCGGCCAAGGTAAGTTTCACTGGCGATCAAGTCCGGTTCTTGGGACCATTCGTGCTGGGTGGCATCAGCGGCCGCCAGGTCGTAATCAGCGGTTTTTATTCCGTAAAGCTCTTCCAGCCAGCTGATATTCTGCCGGGTGTAGTCGACCATGCGGGCTTCCAGGTCGCTGCCGGCGATATCATAGCCCATCAGCAGCGCTTCCTGCAGGATAACTCCGGTGCCGCAAAACGGATCGAGCACGGTTTGGCCGAGAAAGCGGCGGGGAATCGGCTGTCCGGCCGGTATGTCGCAGATGGACTCTAATTTTTCTTCGGGGATTTGGCCGGCCGCCAGGTTAAGGATGATCTGGGCCAGTTTGGGGGGCAGCATGCCGACTTTGGCGTCACGTTTGGGTCGCCCGCGGTCGCGTTTGGAGTAGGCTTCGATATCTTGGACTTTGACGGTTTGGCCGATGATGGTCTTGTCACCGCTACGGATAAAGACCAACTCCCAGCCGGTCGCGCCGGTCAGGTGGTTGTGGATGACCTGGGCGCTGTTCAGCTCGGCGGCCTGGTTGGGTATCAAACGGACCGAACGGCCGGTTTTGCGGATGGCTTTCTTGAGGCTGAGGCCGGTGGCGGTGATCCGTTGGGCAGTTTCATTGAAACCGTAGAGGCTCAGGCCGAGCTGCATTTTGCCTTCGGGCATTTGCTGGCTGTGGCCGGGCGAGACTTCGAACAAAAATTTCTCGATTTTGCCCCAATTGGTCGTTTCCAAAGTAGTCAGGATTTTGCAAAATTTAAGGCTGCCGCCCAGCCGGTCGAAAGCCAACAAACAGGGGTCGACGTCAACCACCACGGCCTGCTTGCCGACTGGCTGCAATTTGTCAGCGCCATAGAGACTTTCTACTTCGGCCAGGCCCAGCGCCGGCTGCCGCCCCAAGATCAATAAACTCTGCATTGCCTTTAAGTATAACCCGGCTTGGTATAATAGGGGTAATGAGTAAAAACGGTTGGCTAGGTCGGCGGTGGAAGTTGATCCTGAATCTGGTGACGCTGGGCGCGCTGGTGGTACTGGTTTATGCTATCCGGCACCAGTTGGGGGCGACGTTCAGCGACCTTAAGCACGTCAACGGCTGGGCTTTGCTGCTGATGGTACCCGTGGAAGCCGTTAATTATCACGCGCAGGCCAAGCTGTACCAGCGTTTATTCGGGATCGTCGGTAATGATCTGGGGTATAAATTCCTTTACCAGGCGTCGCTGGAACTTAATTTCGTCAATCACGTCTTCCCGAGCGGTGGCGTGACCGGTTTGTCGTACTTCAGTGTCCGGATGCGTGACGGGCCGAAGTTGACCGGGGCCAAAGCGACACTGGTGCACGTCATGAAACTGGGGCTGACATTCCTGTCGTTCGAACTGCTGATTATCTTCGGCCTGCTGTGCCTGGCGGTTATGGGGCGGGTGAGCAACCTGACGATCCTGGTGGCGGCCATCGTATCGACGCTGCTGGTGGTCGGGACGGCTGGCTTCGTTTATATGGTCGGCAGTAAACAGCGTATTAATAATTTTTTCACCAACGTGACGCGGGCTTTGAACCGTTTAATCCAGGTGGTGCGGCCCCGGCATCCGGAAACGATTAATATTACGCAGGCGCGGCGGGTGTTCGATGATTTCCACAATAATTATGATGAAATCAAGAACAGTTATAAGGAGCTGAAAGCACCGTTCTGGTACGCTTTCCTGGCTAACGTGACAGAGGTCATGGCGGTTTACGTGGTCTACATCGCGTTCGATAAATTTATTAATATCGGCGCGGTGATTTTCGCTTACGCGGTGGCTAATTTCGCTGGTCTAGTGTCGGTACTGCCGGGCGGCGTCGGTATCTACGAGGCCCTGATGACAGCGGTGCTGGCCAGTACCGGCGTGGCGGCCGGCGTCAGCCTGCCAGTGACAATTATGTATCGCGTGGTGAATACTTTGATCCAGATTCCACCGGGTTATTATTTGTATCAAAAGACGCTGCGGCGCGGTGAACAGCCGCCCGGCGCGCCAGGAGTGATCAATGCCGCCTGAGTCTAATAGCGAAATCGAGCTCGGTGTCAGTGATTTCGTGGCCTTGCTCAACCAGACGCTGGAATACGCCTATCCCGGCGTCGTGATTACCGGCGAGCTGGCGAATTTCCGGGTCAGCAAGAACAAATGGGTCTACTTCGACCTCAAGGACGAGCTAGCCAGCGTCAAGTTCTTCGGCAGTGTCTACAATTTGCCGGGGCCGCTGGAAGACGGCATGTTGCTTAGGGTCCGAG
>DASRLG010000038.1:0-8283 GCA_035648575.1 Candidatus Dormiibacterota bacterium | reverse complement strand
GGCTGGAACGATTAAGCGCGGTCGGACAGCCGCGGATGACGCGGAACTCGCCCGCCAATTGCTGGCTGACGAGAAAGAGGTCGCCGAGCACAGCATGTTGGTCGACCTGGCTCGCAATGACGTTGGCCGGATCAGCCGGATCGGTTCGGTGAAGATCGATGACCTGATGTACATCAAGAAGTTAAGCCACGTCCAGCATATATCCTCAATCGTTTCGGGCAAGCTTGAGAGCGGCCGGGACGCGTTTGACGCCCTGGCTGCCAGTTTTCCAGCCGGTACGCTGAGCGGCGCGCCAAAAATCGAGTCAATCAAGATGATCCGCGAGCTGGAAGGCTACGAGCGTGGGCCATATGGCGGTACCATCGGCTACTTCAGCTACAACGGTGACTCGGTGCATGCCGTTAATATCCGTTCGGTCAGCGCCAGCCAGGGGAAACTGGTTCTGCATTCAGGCTCCGGTATCGTTTATGATTCGCAGGCCGAACGCGAATACCAGGAAGTCAGCGACAAGAAAGCGGCTATGGACCGAGCTATGAAGCCTTTCCTGGCAGAGGAGGCGTCATGAAGGTACTGCTAATTGATAATTTCGACTCTTTCACATACAACCTTTACCAATATCTCGGGGAATTGGCCGAACACGTAACGGTCGCCAGGAATAATGATATACCGATAGATAGAATCCGGGCCGGCGAATTCAGCCATATAGTCATATCGCCCGGACCAGGCGATCCGACCGACCCTGATTACTTCGGCGGCAATAACCAGGTCATCAGCGAATTTCACGGGTCATATCCGATATTGGGAATTTGCCTTGGACATCAGGGTATCGGCGCCGCTTTTGGAGCTTCGGTTATCAAGGCTCCGGTGATTATGCATGGCAAGACCAGTGACATAGAACATAACGGGCACGGCTTGTTTGCTGGCCTGCCTGACAAAATCACGGTAATGCGCTATCATTCACTGGTTGTCGACAGTAAGACTTTGCCCGAGACGCTGGTCGTTGACTCAGTTGCCGATGACGGGTCGGTCATGGCGGTCCATCATCGAGAGTATCCGACATTTGGTTTGCAGTTTCACCCTGAATCCTTTCGGGCCGAAACCGGCAAAGCGCTGCTCAAAAATTTCTTAAAGGAGACCAAACGATGAGCTTCGAAGAATACCTAAGACATATCAAAATGCGCCAAAACATGGAGCGGGCTGATGCCAAGGCGTTTTTGTCACTAATGCTTGATGATACTAGCCTAACAGATGAAACTATAGCCGATGCTCTTACGGCCCTGACCAAGAAAACCGTGACTGCCGAAGAAATTTGCGGTTTCGTGGACGCCATGCGTGAACGTATGGTCCGTGTGCCTTACTCCGGACCGGCCATCGATACCTGCGGCACAGGCGGCGACCAACAGGGTACTTTTAATATATCAACGGCTGCGGCGATTTTGCTGGCGGCCGGCAATGTCAACGTCGCTAAGCATGGTAACCGGGCAGCGACCGGCAAATGCGGCAGTGCTGACGTGCTGGAAGCTCTTGGGGTGCCTGTTGATCTGTCCCCGGACGCGGCCGCCCAGGCCCTGTCCAGCCACGGCTTCGTCTTCCTGTTCGCGCCGCTCTACCACCCTTCGCTGAAGCGCCTTTCGCAAATACGACGCCAACTTGGCTTCCCGACGGTTTTTAACCTGTTGGGCCCATTACTGAATCCGGCCGGTGTTAAACGCCAGATCATCGGCACTTTTTCGCTGGCTAACGCCGAACTATTAGCCGCTGTTATGGCCCAGATGAATTATGACCACGCTATCGTCCTGACCAGCCAGGATGGGCTGGATGAAGCCAGCCTGTCAGCACCTGTTAACATCTTTGAAATCAAACAATCAATAGTAGTGAGGAAAAGCCTGAAAGCCAGTGATTACAGGCTCAAGCCGGCTCCCCTGTCATCGTTGGCGGGCGATGACGCGACCCGCAACGCAAGTATAATTACGGACGTCCTGCAACCGGCTGTAGATTTGAGCGCTCCCCAGAGGGTCGTGGTGCTTAACGCCGGCCTGGGCTTCTATGTCTCCGGCCAGGAGTCTTCTGTTGAGCTCGGTGTCGAAAGAGCCAAAATAATCCTGGCCAGCGGCGCTGCCGGAGCCAAGCTGAAGGAGTTCCAGGGCAGCCGATGAGTGCCGTCAAGCTCAAGATTTGCGGCGTCAAGTCCATCACAGAGGCTAAGCTCCTGCGTGATTGCGGCATTGACCTGATTGGCCTGAACTTCATACCTAGTTCAAGCCGTTACATATCATTTGAAACGGCACAGGCCATCATATCCGAATTAGAAGACAGCGGCGTACAGATCACGGCGCTCTTCGCTGGCAAACCCCTTGAGGAAATCAACGACTATGCGAACCGCCTGAGAGTAGATTACGTGCAGCTTCATGGCAACGAACCGGCCGAATACGCCAAAGGTATAAATGCCAAGGTAATCCGGGCTATCGGAGTCGAGTCAGGACAATCGGCAGCCGAATTAATAAAATTTATAAACGGTTTCCCGGCCGATTACTTCGTGCTTGACCGCTTCAGGCAAGGGCACGGGGAGCTTATAGATGCCGAACTGGCTGCCGAAGTCATTGCCGCCGAGCCGGACAAAATATTCCTGGCCGGCGGCCTGTCACCTGATAACCTGGCTGTTAGGCTGGCCCAAACCAACCCATACGGCATCGACATCGCCGGCGGTGTCAGAGATAACGATGACAAGTTGGAAATTGCCAAAGTCAAACGTTGCGTCCAGATCATAGGCCAGCTTACGAGTGCCGAATTAGGCGATTAAGGCGTTCCAGTCGGCAGCAAAGCTGTCTATGCCCTTGTCGGTCAGCTCATGACGTATGTCATATGACGGCCATGGCTGGTTGAGATCAATTGTCTTGTAAGGGATTTCTTTTAATTGAGCTGGCTGGTATCTGAAATCTACCCCTGGTAACGGCCGTCCGGCTTGCGCCCACTGTTCTAGAATACTAAAAGGCGCCGTGATAATATCGGCACCGACTGCCAGCGACTGCATGAAATGTTCGTATGAGCGTATACTGGCCGCAAGTAATTCCGTATGGCCATCGCCGCCGCCATACATTCGAACTATGTTTTCGATTAATTCCATGCCGTTTTCACCGATGCCGTCCAGCCGTCCGGCGAAAGGCGAAACGAACGCGCCGCCAGGCTGAGCGCCTTTTGTGGCCGCGTAAACGGCCGCCGCCTGTGATTGGCTGAAACAGAGAGTCATATTCACGCGCATGCCTTGCTTGACGCTAAGTTCAGCAGCCGCCAATCCGGCCTTGTTTGTAGGATATTTAATATGAGCATTCGGGATCCAGCCGTACATTTTTTGACCCTGTTCCAGCATGGTTTCCGCCGGGGTAGTCTTATCGGCATAAACCTCGATTGACACCGAGCCGTCCGGAATCAGCTCCGATATCTCGCTAACCACCTGTTTATAAAAATCATAAATCTCATCCGCCGAGAACTTCTCACCCTTCTCGAAACGCTCACGGGCGTGTGGATTCCTGGATACCAACGTCGGATTAGTAGTCTGGCCGTCCAAAAAACCTAATAACGACAGTATCTGGCGGGTTTCGGCCGGATCGCCGCTATCGAGGAAAATCTTGGTTTTCAGGCCGGACGGTTTCATGATTTTCCTCCTTATTGTTTAGACAATAATTGTTTCGCTCGTTTAACGATGTTTTCAGGGGTAAAGCCGAATTTTTCCATCATTACGGTCCCGGGGGCCGAAGACCCGAACTCATCTATACTCATTATATCACCGCCGGGCCCGGCATATTCGCGCCAGCCGAAGGAAGAGGCGGCTTCTATGATGAGACGTGTGGTTACTGTGGGCGGGAGGATACTATCTTTGTATTCCTGGCTTTGCTTTTCGAAAATATCAGTGCTGGGCATGGAAATAACCCTTGACCTTATACCTGATTTATCGAGCAGACTGGCGGCTTCAAGCGCCAGCGGTACTTCTGACCCCGTAGCGATCAGTAGCATTTCAGGCGTATCATCGCAGTCTCGTATGACGTAGCCGCCATAATGCAGATTGTCGGCTGCCGCAAGCTGGGAGCGGTCTAGGACAGGTAATTTCTGGCGAGTGAGAACCAGCGCCGTCGGAGCGCCCGATAAAATGGCTTGCCGCCAAGCTTCGACAGCTTCGCCGGCATCGGATGGCCGTATAACAGTCAACCCCGGCATTGCCCTCAGTGATGCCAGATGCTCGATTGGCTGGTGCGTCGTGCCGTCTTCGCCTTGGCCGATCGAATCATGGGTCAGCACGTAAGTTACGGGCAGCTTCATGATCGCTGCCAGCCGTATCGCTCCGCGCATATAATCGGAGAAGACCAGAAAGGTGCCGCCAAATGGCCTGATAACCTTAGACAACGCTAATCCATTGAGAATACCGCCCATGGCATGCTCGCGGACACCGAAGTGCAGGTTGCGGGCACCCGGCTCCCATTTGTCGCAACTCACGTCGCCGAAATCTTTCAACTGAGTATTGTTGGAAGGTCCCAGGTCAGCCGAACCGCCCAAGAACAGGGGCAAATTAGCGGCAATGGCATTCATAGCCTTACCGGAGGCTTCCCTGGTGGCCAGAGGACCGTCTTCCGGCTGGAAAGAAGGCAGTTCGCTGTCCCAGTTTGCGGGCAGTTTGCCATCTAAGCGTTGTTCAAGCTCTTCGGCCAACTCCGGGAAGGCCTGTTTATAGTCTTTGAACTGTTTGTCCCAGCCAGCTTCAAGTTTTACCCCGCGTTCAACACTGGTCCTCATATGCTTTAAAGCTTCGGGCGGTATGTAGAAAGACGGCTCAGTGGGCCAGCCAAGATTCTGTTTGGTCTTGAGCAGCTCGTCTTCGCCCAGCGGGCTGCCGTGGGCAGAAGCGCTGTCATGCTTATTCGGGCTGCCGAAGCCGATATGCGTTCTCAATATAACAAGTGATGGGCGGTTGTCTTGCTTGGCCGCTTCGAGCGCTTCGCTAACGGTACTTGTATCATTCCCATCTTCGACTATGAGCACGTGCCAGCCATAGGCCTCGAACCGCTTAGCCGTGTCCTCGCGAAAGGCCAGGTCGGTCGACCCTTCGATAGAAATCCGGTTACTGTCATACAGGTAGATCAATTTGCCCAATCCCAGGCCGCCGGCAAATGAAGCTGCTTCAGCCGATATACCTTCCATGAGGTCGCCGTCAGACACTAGGGCGTAGGTATGGTAATCAATGATTTCATGGCCTTCGCGGTTATAGCGGTCAGCTAAGAAGCGCTCTGCCAGAGCCATGCCGACGCCATTGGCAAAACCTTGTCCCAACGGGCCGGTAGTCGTCTCGACTCCAGGTGTCAAGCCGTGCTCAGGATGTCCGGGGCACTTGCTGCCCCATTGGCGGAAACGCTTGAGTTCATCAAGCGGCAAATCGTAGCCGGTTAGGTGCAGTAAACTATACAACAACATAGAACCGTGGCCGGCTGACAACACGAAACGATCTCGGTTCAACCAGTCAGGGCTACCCGGGTTAAATCGCAACTGGTTCATCCATAGGGTGTAGGCGAAGGCTGCCGCGCCCATCGGCAATCCTGGATGGCCTGAATTTGCCTTCTCTACGGCGTCGGCAGAGAGCATGCGGATGGTATTTATACAGAGTTCGTCCAGTTCTTTATTACTCATGCTAACGACTCACCAATAAGAAACTAGTGTAATTTTCGCTGGCGTCCTGCAGGTTATCTTCCACGATCTTAAGATTATACAGGTCGGCCAGGACTTTGCTGCCCATGGTGGCGATATTTTTAGGCAATTTGTGGGCTGCCATGTGTTTTGCCACGTTAGCGTGGTCTATCAATTCGCCTTCGCCGGATATGAGTTTGAGGTGCGGGTATTTCTCCGGCAGCGTGCGCTTGCATTGGGCGAATACCTGGGGGTGGGCCATAACGGTCGTAACTTCATCATAATCGG
The DNA here is from genome assembly GCA_035648575.1 of Candidatus Dormiibacterota bacterium. Lineage (GTDB taxonomy): Bacteria > Patescibacteriota > Saccharimonadia > Saccharimonadales > UBA4665 > DASRLG01. The sequence goes on along the minus strand of DASRLG010000038.1, from coordinate 2,325 downwards.
CGTCGTCGCGGATCATCAGGGCATGGGCGATAACGATGGCGAACTCTTCGATAATCGTGAAGTTGTACCGGGCCATGGCTTCGACGCTCTCGCCGACAATGCCGCCGATGGAGTTATGAATAGCGAATTGGCCCCTGTCAATCTCGCCGGCATGCAGGGCTGCCAGAACTTTCTCGCTGGTATAGAGATATTTAATCTTATAGTCCGTAATGCCTGAACGCTTCAGCCAATACATGACAGCTTCTTCGTTGAAACTGCCTTTGCCGCCCTGGATACCGATAGTCAGGTAGTCAGGGTTAATCTGGCTTGGCAGCAGTTTGTTGTAAACCACGTCATAAGCCTCGCCAAGTTTGAGCCGCATTTTCTCGGTGTAAGGGTTGTAGTGCTGCAGGTCGTTGAATAGTTGCCAGGTGTCGCGGCAGGTCTGCTCCTTGATTTCGAGCAGTTTCTGGGCGCCGACGGTGTCAATCGGCGTGGCCGCGAATTTATACTGTTCCAGCAGGCGGCCGAGGAAGTGGGTCAAGCCGATGGAGTTAGCGGCCATTTGGTCGTGTTCTTCGGGCGTAAGTTCGACTACTCGAAGCTGTTTGTCCGTGAAGTACCTCTCCCAGAAATTAAAATTCGTGTTGTCGGCCGTGAATTGGTTAACAATAATCGGTAAATCGGCGAAACCGTCCTTACTGCTGTCAGGCCCGAACATCGGGTGGGTGAGCATGGCTTGGACTTGCGTGCCTTTTAGATGTTTTTCAAAAATTTGGGCCGGATATAGCTTGACGGCAAGCACGTCGATCAATAATTGGTCCTCCCGGAAGTGAGTCCGGTGGCTAGAAATAACTTCTTCAAATTCAGAAACCGGCACGGCGTAAAAAACCGTGTCGCTGGCATACACTTCTTTTAAGTCTTTGGTGGTAATAGTCTGCTTGGTAAACTTAACGCCATCCGAACTGATACCGTCCCTGTCATACAAAACCACGGCGAAATCATCTTTGAGCAAACGGTATAACGTCTTGCCGAACCTGCCGAAACCGATGATACTGACTTGTTTCATATACTATGGCGTGTCGGCCTCGACAGCTATGGTATGCTTATAAATAACTTCGTACAACTCTTGAACGAATTCGTGTGGCAAGCCGGCCTGATCGGCCCTTGATAACTGGGTTTCCAGCACAGCCCGCATCCGCTCGCTGTCGGTTAAGTCCAGGCCATGGGATTTTTTGTATGAACCGATTTCGCGGGCGGCATTCATGCGTTCGGACAGAACGCGTAATAACTCCTCGTCAAGAGTGTCAATTTGCTTGCGCAGGTCATTAAGCCGGTCATCCTGGTCGCTCATAGTTATGAATTCTGAGCTTTCTGGCGCAAATAATGATCCATGATAACAAGCGCCGCCATGGTATCTACGATCGGGATAGCCCGTGGCAATACACAGGGGTCGTGGCGGCCAGTGGCTTCCAAGTCGACAACTTCATTCTTGGTACTGACAGTTTGCTGCTTCTTCTCGATGGTTGATACCGGCTTGATGGCGACTCGGAAGTAAATCGTTTCGCCGTTCGATATGCCGCCCAGGGTGCCGCCGGCATGGTTAGTCCTGGTCCTGACTTGCTGCTGGTCATCGACGTAGAACTCGTCGTTGTGCTGGCTGCCCCGCAGGCTGACGCCAGCAAAACCGGAGCCTATCTCGAAGCCTTTGACGGCGTTGATGCTCATCATGGCTTTGGCCAGGTCGGCTGGCAATTTGTCGAATACCGGTTCACCCAAACCGACTGGCACGCCTCTGATAACGCCGCGCACCACGCCGCCTATCGAGTCGCCCTCGTCCCGCACGGTTTCAATCAGTTTAATCATTTTGTCAGCGGCTTCCGGGTCGGGGCAACGGACGATGTTTGACTCAACGTCGGCTGCCGTGACGGTATTAAAATCAACTTCGGTCTTGATATCGCCAACCTGCTCGACATAACTGATGAATTCAATACCCAGTTTTTCGCGCAGGTACTTCTCGGCAATAGCGCCGGCGGCAACCCGTCCAAGCGTCTCTCGGGCTGAAGCCCGGCCGCTGCCTTTCCAGTCCCTAATGCCGTACTTCTTGATAAAAGTGTAATCGGCATGACCGGGACGGTAGAGATCCTTGAGTTCAGCGTAATCTTCCGGGCGGGCATCCTTGTTATGGGCCAGCATCAGGATAGGCGTGCCGGTTGTCTGGCCGTCCGACACCCCGGACAGTATCTCTATAACGTCATGCTCCTGGCGCGGCGTAGTGATGCTGCTCTGACCGGGACGTCGCCTGTCGAGCTGAACCTGAATATCGGCCTCAGTTATGGCCAAGCC
>DASRLG010000037.1:0-4172 GCA_035648575.1 Candidatus Dormiibacterota bacterium | reverse complement strand
ACGTGCACGCCGGCGGCGCCCGCCAGTGGCAAAAGGCCGGTTTCGGTAGTAATCAGGACCAGGTTTTTCTTGTCGCTGTCGGCCGCCCGTTTAAGCAATTTCATATTAACGATACTCTGGAAAACGCTGGCCCGCTTCGGCAGGACCAGGGCGACGACTTTGCCCTCGCTGACTTTTAATTTATCAATGATACCGGTTATTTCGTCGTCGATATCGATGTAAATAGTGTCTTTGTCTTTGGCAGCCATAGTTATACGCTTAACATTTTATCAATTTTATCGCGGATTGAGCCACTGTCTTCGGCGAATTGCTTGGTATCCATACCGACGCGCAGCAAACCCATAGCGGTTATGAAGGTGTGGTCGGTCACGTCGCCGGTCGTGTCCTTGATACCGGATACCTGGTCGGGACGGATGTGGTGAACGCTCGGCTTACGGGTAAATGGCAGTGTCTTGTACCATTCGGCCTGCTCCAAACGGTCCATTAACAGGTCAAGCGACGAGCCGCCGCCGCAAAGGAACATCCGGTGGGGCAAGTGGTCGAGCTTGGTGAATTCGCTCAGCGCCAGTTCGATGCCGCCGATCCAGACATCGGCCGTCTTGGCTAGGGCGGCTTCGATGGCCGGGCGTTGGCTGACCGGAGCCTTGTTATTGCTCAAGCCAACCTTTAGCTCCTCAGCTTTCTCGAAATCAACGCTCAACTCGCGTTCCACGGCGTGGGTATAAGCCCGCCCGCCGATACCGAACATCTTGGTTCCCTGCACTCCGCCCTCGTTAATGACGGCGAGGTCAGTGGTACCGCCGCCAACGTCCATCAGGATGGCACTGAGGCTTTGGTTGGGGTTGTTGCCGATAACTGCCCGGGCTACGGCAAAAGGCTCGGCCGCGACAGCTAACAGGTCAAGATCCAGTTCCTGGGCCGTCTTCTCAAGAGCACCGATGTGGATCATCGGCGCGAAAGCGGTGTAGAGCTGCACTACCACGTCGTTACCCTGGAAACCGATAGGGTTGGTCACGGGGTAACCGTCGATTTCGATACTTACCAAGGCGCTGTTGACCAGCCGGACCTCGACTTCTTTGCCGCCGAGTTCCCAGGCTAACTGTTGCTTGGCTTTGACCTGGGCGCGTTCCTGGACGAGGTTAATAATCTTCTCCATTTCGGCGATATCGAGCGGCTTGGTCGATTGCTTGCGGGCCACGCGTACAGTGGTCGTGGTGCCTTTGACCAGTTCGCCGGCTATACCGATAATGGCTGTCCGGGCGCTTACGCCGGCTTGTTCCTCGGCTTGGTTGAGGGCCTTGTCACAGTTCTCGACAACGGCGGCGATGTCAGAAATAGCCCCGGCCTGCATATCGCTCAACCCCTGGTGGGCGCGGCCAACGCCGATAATCTCAACCGTACCGTCAGTCTCATTGACCTTACCAACCAGAGCCTTGACGAATTCGGTACCGATATCCAGTCCCACCAGATAGTCTTCACCCTGTTTAGCGGTTCGTTCACGAACTTTGCCGGAAGCTTTGAGAGCACCGGCCTGGGCTTTACGGGCCACGCCGCTGCCGACGCGTTTAAACTGTTGAAGCATATCCATTATTTTAGCACAGTGGTGCCTGAGAAATAGCTGATAAACCGGCTAAATAAGACCCTGCTAGCCATGCTGGCGGTAGCGGTAGTAGTGGGTTGTTATCACGCCGGCGTAAACCAGTCCCACTATGCCGCCGGCAATGAGCGGCCCTAGGTGTATCAGCAAGCCATACGTCATCGTGCATAGTAAGGCGCCGATGCTGAAGTACAGGCTTCGTTCCGAAATTCCACTGACTTTTTTGCGCCGGACTACTCTGATAAGCCACGGCGTATTGGCAATCCAGTTATAGACCATGCCGAACCAGCCCGACTCGGCTGGAAAACGCAAGAGTCCGTAACTTGTCAGCGGCCCCACGATCACGATCGTAATGAGACCGCGCACGAATTGCTTCCGGTTGGAGAGCGTATAGCCTAGGAGAGCTATGGTGAGGCCGAGTACCAAGACATTGGTGACAAACGGGTACCAGAGGTGGTTCATACCAAAATAGGTGCACCAGGCGATGTTCGCCGCGGCATTCAAAGTTTGGCTGGGCGCGGAAAGACCCCGCGTATTTCGGGACGTGACCAAACGACGAAGCTGCGCCGCGCCGCTTAATACCCAAAACCCTTCGCCGATTACGATCAGGACATTCTCAATGAGCGTAGGCTGAACGATCATGCTTGGAGTTTAGCATAACCGGCAAGATGCTTATTAGGGATCCGAAACTTGACTTAAGACAGCATAATATTGTATTATATAATAAATTACCCCAGAGGAGCTATGTCAGAAACCGGCTCAAACCCAGCATCTAGTGGCCATGACCTGAAACGGGCAGTGGCGGCTTACGAAGCCGCTCAGAGCCTCGCCCAAGCAGGCGGCCCCACAGGCGGCCGACCGAATTCTTATATGCGGCTCGCCGCTCCGCTAGGCTCCCAAGAGATTTCCAGGATCGGTATCTTCCCTAGCGTTACAGGTGATCAGGCAGTGCTTATAGTCAACAATCACCGCTTCTCCGGCCTGCATGACTTGCTGGATGCTCATATGAATTTAATTAAACCGCCCAGCGGAAAAGACTACACGGAAATTGACTACCAAGGCATTGTTGACGAGGTTGGGGGAGAGAGGCGCGTCATACCTCCGATGACCGCTGCCTATGAAGTAAGGGATACGTTGGCGGTCTGCGGTCTGACGGTGATACTGTACGCGAATGTCATGCAACTCAGACCGGATGAGTATATGTTTGAGGACGGCGCGGGATCGTGGCTGGCTTGATCGGTCCGCCTAGGCTAAAACGGCTTTGATGCGGCGGATGCCGGCAGAGCTGGATTCTTCTTTAATAATTTTGAACCGCTTACCGTCTTCGGCGAGTTGAGCTGTGTGATCAACATGCGGGCCGCCGCATATTTCGAAACTAAAGGGTTTGTCAGCACCATCGGCGATCATTTTGTAAACCTTGACCTTGTCGCCGTAACGGTCGCCAAACTGGCCTAACGCGCCCTTTTCTTCGATGGCGACTTTTGTCGGATACTCTTCGAAAGACACTTTTAGGTCTTTGTTGATCTGTTCGTTAACGATATCTTCGACCTGCTTGATTTGCTCCGGAGTCACTTTTTCAGGATGACTAAAATCAAACCTGAGCCGTTCTTCCGTAATATTAGACCCGTTCTGCACTACGTGATCACCCAGCACCTCACGCAGCGCCTGATACATCAGATGCGTCGCCGTATGGTACTTCTTGTGCTGCATCGTCTGCCCGCCCAGACCGCCCTTGAAAACGCCCTTGCTGGCAGTCTTACTGCGGTTTCGCTGTTCCTCCATGAGCCTGTCAAACTCTTTTTGAGCACTCCCGGCTACAGGTATTCCCTTTTTATAGGCTTCTTCATGGGTAAGCTCTGTTGGAAAGCCATATGTATCATATAGGAGGAAGATTATTTTGCCTGTTAGCTCGTCCTCATAACTAATTCTTTCTCCTTCTTTTGTTTCTTGGAATTCTAAAATTTTATCGAATTCCCTTAGGCCTTTGCGGAGGGTTTGGCGGAAGACTTTTTCTTCTTTTGCAATAACTTCAATTACTTTGTCGCGTCCAGTAGCCACTTCTGAAAAATCGTCTTTGTACAGATCAGTGATGACGGGTATGACCTGCTCAAGGAAGTTTTGTTCGATGCCGAGTTCGAAAGCGTGTCGGATGGCCCGACGCAACAAGCGGCGCATGACGTAGCCTTGTTCTTTGTTGCTGGGAGTTACCCCGTCGACGGCCAGGAAAGTGGCGGCCCGCAAGTGGTCGGCGATGACACGCATGCTTTCGGTGTGGCTTTCGTATTTCTTGCCTGATAGTTCTTCGAGTTTGCCGATAATTGGCTGCAATAGGCTGATTTTGAAGACATCTGGATCGTTGATTGCCACCGCGGCGATGCGCTCCAGGCCGCCGCCGAAGTCAACGTTGGGCTTGGCAAGCGGTTCGAAGCCCTGGTCGGTACGTTTATAGGCCATGAAAACACTGTTGGCGATTTCGATGAACCGGCCGCAGTCGCAGTTGGGGTGGCAGTGTTCGCCCCATTTGGTGTCGTGCGGCATACCGAAATCATAGAAAACTTCGGTGTCCGGCCCACAA
>DASRLG010000036.1:0-8807 GCA_035648575.1 Candidatus Dormiibacterota bacterium | reverse complement strand
GCACTTATCACGTCCTCGGGGGTCTGGTTTCACCGATTGATAACGTCGGTCCCGATCAACTGCATATCACCGAATTGGTCAAGCGCATCGACGAGGACAAGGTCAAAGAAGTTATCCTAGCTACCAATGCCAGCGTCGAGGGCGAATCGACCGCTCTTTATATACAGCAACAAATCGGTGACCGTAAGGTTAAGATCACCCGATTGGCGCGCGGGTTATCCGTTGGCGTCGATCTGGAATATGCCGACCAGATCACCTTAGCACGGGCCTTGGAGGGCCGCCAGGCTATCTGATTTGGGATTCACCGCCAAAGAACCTACAATTATAAGATATGTATAAACAAGCCGAACAGATAAAGAAGCTGCTCGACGGGGCTGAGAAAATTGTCATTATACAGGCTGATAACCCCGATGCCGACAGCCTGGGCAGCGCTTTGGCCCTGGAACATATCTTGGGCGATATGGGCAAAGAGCCGCATCTGTATTGCGGCGTCGATATGCCCGGTTACTTGCGCTACATGGCCGGTTGGGATAGGGTCAGAAATGATTTGCCGAACCAATTTGACGCCAGTATCATAGTTGACGCTTCGACTATGACACTGTTGGAACGCCTGGTCGAAGCCGGCTACCAGAGCCGGTTGGCCACCAAGCCGTGCGCCGTGCTCGATCATCATGCCGTAGTGGATCATGAAGTGCCCTTTGCTTCCATTACTATAAATGATCCCTCACGGGCTTCGGCGGGTGAGTTGATCTACCTGTTAGGCAAACAACTGGACTGGCCCCTCTCAGTTGAGGCGCAAGGCTGCCTGATGAGTTCGATCTTAGGTGATACACAAGGCCTTACCAACCAGCTGGCTTCAGCGGAAACCTATCAGGTGATGGCCGCCTTCGTCGAGGCAGGCGTTGACCGCCCAGGGTTGGAAGAATTGAGACGCGAATACGGCAAAATGCCGCCGACCATTTACCGCTACAAAGCCGACCTTATCAAAAGAACCGAGATCACCGCTGACGGCCGGGTGGCCTCCGTAGTAATACCCCAATCAGAGATAAACGAATACAGCCCACTCTATAATCCCGGACCGCTGATCCAAGGTGATATGTTGCAAACCGCGGGCATCGAAGCGGCTATTGTTTTCAAAGTCTACGCGGACGGTAAAGTCACCGCGGCCATCCGCTGCAACTCCAAAGCCCCAATCGGCGGCCAGTTGGCCGAGCATTTTGGTGGCGGCGGCCACCCCTTTGCCAGCGGCTTCAAAGTCACCTCCGGCCGCCCCATGGATGAAATAAAAGCTGAGTGCCTTAAGCTAGCCGCCGAACTGCTTGATAAACTTAAAAACGATTAGTAATTGTTATGAGACTCTACAATACATTAACTAGGCAGGTTGAAGAGCTTAAGCCGCTGGCGGCTCCGGTAGTGACGGTTTATACCTGTGGGCCGACGGTTTATGATTACTCGCACATTGGGCACTGGTTTAACTACGTGCGGATGGATACGCTTATACGGGCGCTCAAGGCGAACGGTTTCCAGCCGCAATGGGTTATGAACATTACTGATGTCGGGCATCTCACCAGTGATGCTGATGAGGGTGAGGACAAACTGGAAAGCGGTGCTAGGCGCGAAGGCAAGACTGCCTGGGAGGTGGCCGAATTCTACACACGGGATTTCTTGGAAGGCATGAAAGCTCTCAACATGCTTGAGCCGGACCACCTGGTCAAAGCCACCGACCATATTCCGGAACAGATTGATTTGATCAAAAAGCTTGAGGAAAAAGGCTTTGCCTATGTCATCGACGATGGGGTTTATTATGATACTGGCAAGTTTCCGCAATATAGTGACTTCGCGCAACTTGACCTTGACGAACAGCAGGCTGGGGCCAGAGTAAACTTCAACCCGCAGAAACGTAATATTTCGGATTTCGCTCTGTGGAAGTTTTCGCCGGCTGACCGGCAACGTGATATGGAATGGGACAGTCCTTGGGGCAAAGGTTTTCCTGGCTGGCACATTGAATGTTCAGCTATGAGTATGAAATATCTTGGCCCGACCCTAGACATACATACCGGCGGTATCGACCACGTGCCAGTTCACCATACCAACGAGATTGCCCAAAGCGAGGCTGCTACCGGACAGCGTTTCGCCAATCATTGGCTGCACAGCAACCATGTCACGGCCAATGGCGAGAAGATATCCAAGAGCCTCGGCAACGGTATACGCCTGCAGGATATTGTCGAAAAGGGCATTTCACCGCAAGCCGTGCGCCTGCATGTGTTGGAATCCCATTACCGCAGCCAGTCGAAGTTTAGCTGGGACAGCCTGCAGGCCGCCAGTAATCGTTTGCAGGACTTCAAGGCCTTAGCCGCGCTGCGCTGGCAGGCCCAGCCTACGGTGAATGATTCTGCCACATTCGCGCTTGAAGACGTACCTATTGAGCTGAAGCGAATCATAACCGATGACCTTAATACACCCCAGGCGATGGCTTTTTTGAGCCAGATTACCGGCCAGTTGCTTACGGTATTAATTGAAGATGACATGGTAGGACATTTCGAAACCATGTTGAGCGGCATAGATGAGCTGCTCGGCCTGGGATTAATGGATGTGCAGGACATTACGCCTGAACAGAAGCAACTACTGGCTGATAGGGAACAGGCCCGGCTTGACCAGGACTGGAGCAAGTCTGATAAGCTTCGTAATGACCTAGAGGCTCAGGGGATTGGCTTGCGCGACACCGCCCACGGTGCTATTTGGTTCCGCCTGTAGCCCTGTCGAATCGAGGAGTATCGATTATTTGGTGGCTGCGCAGGTATTCAAGAAGAGCGATTCTAAGGCAACCGGCAACGGGAATGGCAACCAGGCCGCCGAACAGGCCGCCGAAGCTCACGCCGACCACCACGGACATGAAAACCAGGAGCGGTGACATATTGGTTGAATTAGCCTGGATCCGCGGCTGGATCAAATAGTTCTCAATCTGTTGGTACAGAATGTAGTAAGCCAGGATAATGACGGCCGCGGACGTCGAGTGAAATAATGCCACCGTAGTAACAATGACGGCCCCGATAGTATGTCCGACCAGAGGGATTAGGCCGCAGATGAAAATGACGACTATAAGCGCCGCCGGGTAACCAATATGAAGAAGTAAGACTGCGGGCATTATCAATACCGAAGCTACGGCGGCAAGGGTAACTTGGCCGTTGACGAAGCCTTTTATAACTTTGTACATATCTGTCGCTAAGCGGTCGGCTAGGTCATGGTGTTGGTCAGGTATGACTTCGCGTATGAACTTCAGCCAGCGCGGTCCTTCGACCAGCATCATGAATGTCAGTACTAGAATGGTTAACAGTGAGAAAAAGCTGCTTCCTATCCGTTGGACAGTCGAGAAAGCCGCGCCACCGACGTTCTTGAGGCGCGCCGAAAGTTGTGATGAGAACGTATCAACCTGTTTCTCCAAATGATGCTTACGGATGAAACGGCCGACCTCACTGTTCTGACTCCGCAAATCCTGGACTAGGTTCGGGGCGGCACTGACCAGGTTTTCCGTTTGGCGCACCAGGGGCGGCGCGATGCTGGCAATAAAGCCCCCTAGCAAGATAATAACAACCAGAAACGACAAGCTGGTGGCAAGTGACCGGCTATCGCGCCGTTTGCCAGGCAAGTGCCTCCCCAGCCAGTAAACCGGGCCATTGAGAGCCAGTGTCAGGAAGAAGGCCGTGAAGATTAGTAACAGGGCATGTGAAGCCTTATGTAAGGCTCCCAGAAGAATTATAGTTACCACGACCATTATTGTTAGCCTGGCGAAAGTCTGGAGAGAAATAGTCAGGGCAACTTCCGGTAACGCCTCGTCTGACTTGCGGAAATGCAGCATGGCTTTATTATCTATGCTCCGCGCCGTTTACGCAACGTCTCATAATAAATATTTAATAATTTTGCGCCGACGGTTTTGACATCAAATTCTTTAGAGTATCCAGCACCCCAGGTCTGCATACTTCGGCGTTGGGGCTGGTTTTGCATATAGTAACCCAGTTTTTTTGCCAAAGTCGAGGCACTTTCGGCGTCAAACAGTAAATCGGGTCGCGGTGCCATAACGGAGTGATAGCCGGAATTGTCTCCAGCCAGGACGACCGCCTTACCGCCAGCCATGGCTTCCAGCAGCACGATACCGAAACTCTCGCCGCCGCTGCTGGGGAAAACTGATATGTCCGCTGAAGCATAATAACGGGGTTTATCATCTTCACTGACAAAACCGACAAAACTAACTATGTCGTTCAGGCCACGTTCGCCCGCAAAGCGCCGTAGCTTAGCTTCCAAAGGGCCTCTGCCGCAAACCAGAACCCTGAACTTGGGCAAGTCAAGGCGACGGCTAAGCAGCACGATAGCTTCCAGTAATAGCTGGCAGCCCTTGCGCGGCACCAAACGCCCAAGAAACAGGATAGTAAAAATATCGTCATCATACTCAGGCAGGGGTTTTGCCTTATGGAAACGTTTGTAATCAATAACGTTAGGCAGCACCTCGGTCGTAATACCAAAAGTCTGCTTGGCAAAGTCGGCGGCGGCGGTCGAAACGCTGACCATTCGATCGAACCGCTTCAGTGACGGTTTGAGCCAAATACCTAGGGCTTTGTTGGCGACAGTCACCAGTTTGCTATAAGGCGCGATATGAAAAGTTCCGACCACGGCCGTCCGGCTATCAGCCGCCAGGATGATGCGCTGGGCCAGTAGTGGATGGTGCGGCACCTGTACATGCAGCACATCGAAGTGTTCAGCTGCCAGAAAGGCCTTCAGCTTGGATTTGCTGGCATACAGCGGTATAGAGCCGTCGTTACCGTTAAAACGGACCTTGACGCTTCGGCTGAGACTGTGCAGGCCCTGGATATCCTCGCGCTCGGTCTGGCCGACCAGATAATGCACGTCGTGGCCCTGGCCGCGCAGCCATTCACCAATTGCCAACACGTATTGCTGCACGCCATCGGGCTTATCAAGACCGCTGTCCAGTACCAAGCCAATCTTCAAGTGCTTAGCGGGCGTGGCCATGCTGTTTCAGCGCTTCCTGGTAAAACTCTTCGTAGCGGATAACGACATCAGGATAGCTGAAACGCTTAACGTATTCCTTAGCCCACTTTTGCCAGAGGGTCCTAAGCTGTGCCTCGTGAAGCATCACATCCAAGCGGCGGCCGAATTCTTCACTATCATGCGGGTTGACGATGGATATGGCGCCGAGTTCCTGCAAAACATCAATATAACCGGAGTTATTGCCAGCCACGCAAACCGTACCAGTGGCCATGGCTTCCAGCAGCACGATACCGAAACTCTCGCCGAAGACGGCCGGCGAGCAGAAAAGATCGGCTTCGCGTAACAGATCAAGTTTGAGCTCTTCTTTGACATAACCGAGGAAACTGACATTCGGTAGTTTCAAGTCTTCGGTCATCAGCTCCAGTCTTTCGCGCTCCGGACCATCACCGGCGATAATAAGCTTGATGTCGGTGTTGTTCTGGGCTAGCTGGCTGTAGGCTTTTAGGAGGTACTGGACCCCTTTGCGGCGCTCCAGACGGCCGATGTAGAGGATGGTCTTGGTGTTTCCTGTTTTCTTGAGAGGCGTCAGGTGCTGGTATTTTTCCAGGTCGATGCCGTTAGGGATAATAGTAATTGGTTCATCTGTTAAACCAGCCGCGTATTCGGCGCCGGATTCAGATACGGCGGTCAGTTCATGCAGGTATTTCATGACGGACTTCAGGTAAGGCGTGACGACTTTGATCACCGTCCTGGCCATCAGGGTTTCCGGCACTTTGGAATGAAAAGTGGCAATATTGACGCTGGTTGATCTTTGCAGCAGCTGGCGGCTCAACAGCGGCACCCAAGGTTCATGAAAATGCAGGATGTCGAACTTCTCAGCAGCCAGGATTTCATCGATATGGTCATTATCAACGGTGCTTGAGACCTGTCCGGTGGTGTGTGACATAGTCCGGAAATCGGTTGAGACACCGATGAAGATCATGTCTTCGTTATCTTCAAGTTCACTGCCACGCGGCTTGGGCGTAATGATCTTGACGCTGTGGCCACGGGCTTTGAGGCCGACCTGGAGAGCCATGACGACTTCCAGCACGCCGCCATGCTTATTAATACTATACGGGCAGACCAAGCCTATTTTCATCTTCTTACAAGTATACCATTACTGGCGCGCCAATATGCGCCGCAGGCCGGGGGGCAGCATCACGCCGGTGGCCTTTTTGTCGGCCAGAATGCTGGGCGTGTGGGCCTTGCTGTTCATATCGAACCGGCGGTAGCTCTTGAATACGACCAACATGTGCTGTTTAACGATTTCATTGTTGAAATAGTGGTCGCTCTTAGAGGCCACGTGTATAACCGGCAAATCGACCTTTTTGGTGCAGTTGTCTAGGGTGAAAAACTGGCTGGTAGTCAGCCAATGGGTCCGCACGTCATTGGCCTGCCACATCTGGACTTCAAAATCCATGGTGGCGGCGAATTCTTCCGGCGTGACCTCTATCATCCGGCGTTTGGAGTTAGGCAGCTTAGCATACAGGGTCGTCAGCACGAATCTATTCAACAGACAGTAGCGAATGAATACCACATAAGGCCGGGTAGCGAAGAAACGTGTAATCCAGCGGTAAAAGTCGCGCCGCGGACGAGGATAAAGGAAATCGTCTTTGTGCATGAAGCCGACCGAACTTACCAGGAGATCCACCTTCTTGGTTAGTTCCGGATAGCGCTGTAACATCCGCGTGACGACTACGAAACCGAATGATATGGCCACGATAGTCACTCGTTTGCGCTTATAACGCAGCTTGACGAAAGCGGCCAGATAATCGGCGTAAGTATCGACGTTAGCCTTGACGCCAATCTTGGCGAAACTATCCATACCGCCGAAGCCGGGCATGTCGGGCATCGTCACCGCGCCATATTCATTGAGGTTCTGAACCAGTGACCACCAGCGTTCCAGCATGGCGTGATGGCCATAGACAAGTAGTATTTCGCGCTGGCGGTTGGCCTTCTTGGCCGGCACGCGCATCATACGACCCTCGAGGCCGTTAATGTCGAGGGGAACTATATAGTCAGCAGGGTTTTGAGACTCTTTTTGGGGCATAGAATGACTTTTGTTATCGCTAACTGTAGCACCGTGGGGTCATTTCGTCAAACCTGTAATCCGAGCATATAATTTGTATGAACAGGTTAATTACGCTAAAATTCAATCTGTTCGTTGGGGCGTCGCCAAGTGGTAAGGCACCAGTTTTTGGTACTGGCATTCGGGGGTTCGAATCCCTCCGCCCCAGCCAGGCCTTTTTGTTTACAAAGATAACTTATAAAATAGTCTTGACGAATTATTTTTGGTTTGATAAATTATTTTCTGGAAGACCAAGTGAAACAGCACGTTAAGTATATGTAGCCGGTCAAGTTAGTAAGTTCGACTGTTTGTTAGTTAGTAGGCTACATCTGTGGGTGCAAGTCTTCCATAAGTTTCTAAAAGAGGCACTAGAGAGTGCCTCTTTTTAATTGGATGATACCTTTTAAGAATATCGTACAGCCGACTACTAAACTTTAGGGCTATTATTCTTTTATGGACATGCCCCTATCTGAAAGACGTCAAATAGAGAATGAGATGATTTTTAGACGTGCTAATGAAAGAGTCGGGGATAATCTCGATGAAATCGATGCTAATCACAGAGATGATGGCAATCCAGAGCTAGTTAGGAATGAAGACATTTTACTGCACTTTAGATGTGAGTGCTCAGACGAAGATTGTGATGCTCGTATCCCAATCAAGTTAAGCGTTTATCAAACGATACATGAGAATCGAAACGCCTTCATTATCAAACTCAAGCATCAAGTTGAAGCAATAGAAAAAGTCATTAGAACCGAAGACAACTACAGCGTCGTCGAAAAGAACAATTCTACAGCTGAACCTGGCAAGACGCTAAATGTTACCTCAATAGATAACAGTTAATTTAGCTACGGCAACTGAATTCTAGTCGTATTACTCTGAAAACTATCCAGGTCAACACATTAGGAAGCATAGCTTATTGCATCAGGCAAACTTAGCAATAATTGTTTAGCACGGAACATAATGGCCAGCCATTTTGCTTATGCTTGCGTTTTCGCTGTGCCTATGAGCAATTAAGGTGTACTGAAAAACGTCGAAAAAAATGAATGTGGTGGAGCCGGAAGAGTTAGTGACTTTGACTTGAGGCTGGCAAGCAATTAATTAACGTGCCGGTTTGTGTTTCATTCATCCTCAATTAGCGTAACTATTCCACTTGGTGCGTATAGCAGCGGTAGGGTACGGCGTGCTGCTTCAGCAACGTGGATTCGAGGATGAGATGGCTTCTGGTCTTCAAAGTATGTGCCAAGCCCATAGAACTGCCCGTAACGTATAACGACACCCTTAGCATTAAGAACAGCATGCTCAAGTTCAGCTTTTGAGGCCGCACCTTCTCCCTTTAGATCCCAAGCTACGCTTTGTGCCAAAAAGCGAGATACGCCAACAGCTTTGGCGGCTAATAATAGATTACGAGTTCCTTCACGGCGTATCCTTGCTTGAGCCTCAGCAAATTCTGGTATGCGTGTTGCATCATCGGGAAGATCAGTTAGCTGGTGCACTACGACATCGGGAGCAAATTCAACAATGGCAATCTTCAACGAATCGAAATCATACACATCACAAATAACTGACTGTGCACCCAGCTTCTTCAGCATACCTGATTTGTCCGGTGAGCGAGTCATGCCGGCCACCACATGGCCATCTTTAACCAATAAAGGGACAAGACTCTGCCCGATTACACCACTGGCACCAGCCACGAATATAC
>DASRLG010000035.1:0-4481 GCA_035648575.1 Candidatus Dormiibacterota bacterium | reverse complement strand
AGTGAGCACCGTCTTACCAACGCCGGCACCGCCGATAATGCCGATTTTACGGCCCTTGACGAAGGGCGTGAAGAAATCAATTACTTTGATGCCCGTCTCCAAGATCTCCGGTTTGGCGATTGTGAAGTTGGCCGTACGTGGCGGCAGTTTCAGGATATCTTTGCGCGGCACGTCATCGCCGTTTAGCGGTTCCAGGCCGTCCAGCGGATCACCTAGGGCATTCAGTATGCGGCCGATCGTGGCGTCGCCGAGTGGGATTTCAATGCCTTTATGGGTGCGCTCGACAGTCATATGTTTGTTAATCCTAAGGTCGCTGCGGACGTTTAGGCAAAAGGCGATGCCCCCCGGTTCCAGGTGATCGACCAGGAGCTGGGTGCCATGGCCGTTGCCAACGGTCAGCAGCTCATGAAGGTTGGGCAGGTCCTCGTCAAACTGCGCCAGTACGACGAAATCTTTGACAGCGGTTATTACGCCAGCCATGTTAAGCTCCCGCCCCGACTCTGGCCTTTTTCAGGCCGTTGACGATTTCTTTGAGCCGTTCGTCTTTGAGACCGCGCCTGGCCCGGTTATATTCCATGTGCAGGTCGTTCCTAGACTCATCGGACCGTTTATGCGAAGCGCTCATAGCCCGAAAACGCGAAGCGTACTGGGCCAGCTTGGATTCCAGTATCAACTGGCTGATGGCAATTTGCATCATTGAACGTTCCAGGTGGGCGGCCACGGCGTAACTGCTCGGTTCGAATATATAGTTGGCCTCGCTGATTATTTCATCGGCTTTGTCGCTGGTATCGCCCAGTTTTTTGACGGCGCTGGAAAGTTCGATGCGCCTGACGTCCTGGACCATCAGCGATATGTACTGTTGGTAAAATATTTTCGTCGAACTGTATTGCTGGACTTCGAGAGAGATGGGCGTGACATTGATGTTCCTGTCCTTTTGGGGCATTTTGAAATATTTCTTGTAGGAGATGCCGCGCTGGGCCAATTGCATGGCGCCATGGTGGCCGATCACGATGACATCAACTTTGTCCTTGTCGTAGGTCCGTAACATCAACTGCACCAGTTTCTGGTCGATGTCGCCGCTTAAACCGCCCTCGGCGGTGATGATGACGTACAGCTCTTTGTCGATGGCGACCTTGACCGTCTCGCGGCCGAAACCGAAATCTTTGCTGACGCGCAGCTGCGAATAAATGTTCCATAGCTCGTCGAAGAACTTCGAGGACTGCAGAACCTGGTCTTTGATCTGGGCAATGCGCATGCTGGCGATACCCTCAAAAGCGCTGGTCAGCTGCACCAGCGTGGACATCGCCGCTTCCTCGGTGGCTATTTCGTTCGGATGCTTCATGCTTTTGCTCCCGCCGGTTGGGCGTCCGGCTTCTTCGACTCGTCAGCCGGTTTGGCCGGCTCGGAGGGTTTTGTCTCCGCGCCTTTGAGCTGGATAAGGCTCTCCGTCTTGAGATGGTCGCGTACCTTTTCGTAATCCTGTTCATCTTTGATCTTGGCGGCGGCTTCATTAGCTTTTAATTTCAGGATGCTTAGGTCCAGCTCCTGGTTGTCTTCAAGGTTGAGCACGATATCGAACATCAGCTGCTGGGCCATCAGCGAAAAGGTGTCGGCCGGGCTTTGAGTTAGTATCTTGAAGATGCGGGCGCCGCTGTTCAGGGAGCGTTGGGCTTCGACGGCCAGTTCCGAGCCGAAATGCGAAAACTCTTCGGCCTGGCGGTAGTCGGCTAGAGTTTTCAGGGCTTTGTCGGCCAGTTCTTTTTGGCGCTTGTTGTGGCCGGCACCCCCGGCTCTCGTAACGCTTAATCCCATGCTTAAAGCCGGACGGATACCATCCCGGAAAATGCCCATGTCAAGAATCCATTGCCCGTCGGTTATCGACATGATGTTGGTCGGCAGGTAGGCCGTTATATCTCCCCTGTCGGCGTGGACTATTGGCACGCAGGTCAGGCACCGGCCGTTACTATCCAGGCGGCCGGCCCGTTCCAGCAGGCTGGAGTGGGCATAGAACATGTCCCCCGGATAAGAATCCCGGCCCGGACTGACGCCGGAGAGCAAGGCCACTTCTCGGTATGCATGGGCATGGCTCGTCAAATCATCGTAAATAATAATCGTGTCCTGGTCGCATTTCTGCCATAAGTATTCAGCCATGGAACAGGCCACGTACGGCGCGATGTAGCTCATGATCAGCGACTCGAACATCGTCGATACCACGATTATGGCTTTGTCCAGGCCGCCGCTTTGCTGCAAACGGTTCAATAGCATGTTGACATCGCTGGGGCGTTTGGCGATTAAGCAATAAACTACGATCTGGTCAGTGTTCTTCTGGTTGATGGTCAGTTGGGTCGCCAGGGTGCTCTTGCCGGACTTGCTGTCGCCGAGCAGGGCCATGCGCTGGCCGCGAACGATAGGAAACAGGGTGTCGATGGCCGTGACGCCGCTCTCCAGCTGGTCTTCGATCAAACGCCGCTCGTAAAGCGACGGGGCGTCATTGAAAACCGGCCAAACGCTATCGGCGGCGATCGGCCCTTTGCCGTCAAGCGGTTCGCCGGTTACCGATACGACGCGGCCGACGAAATCCTTGCCGACTTTGCAAACCAGCTCCTGGTGCTGGACTACGGCGACCATGCCGGACCGCAGCTCTTGGGCACCCAGGTGCAAAACCGTCACGTGGTCGGACAATATCTGGTGGACGAAACCTTTGCTGCCGTCTTCGAACATGATTAACGACCGGACGGCGCAAGGCTGCAGGCCTTTGACGCGGACCATGAATTTTTCAACGGCTATGACTTCGCCGACCGGGTTGCCGGCCTTGATCAGTTTATCGAAGTGGGTGCTGTCGCTCATGCCGCTTTCTCTACCGCTACCAGCTGGTCGATCAACAGGTTCTGGTGCTCGGCGAAATGCCGCCGTAACGAAAGGTCAAACTCGCGATTGGCGGTCCGAAGCACGCAACCGCCGCCGAGATTGGGCTGCAGGCCGATGGTGACCAGGGTAAACGGGTGGATTTCCTTGCGCAGCCAGGTCATCAGCTTTTCGGCGAACGCCACCGAAGGATCGGCTCCGAAACTTATGTGCAACACCGGGGCGGTTTGACGAACTATTAACAGAAATTGCTTGAGGGCGGAACGGTCGGCCGGTTTTAACAGGTTGAGGTTGTTGAGCTGGATGGTTTGGTCCATCAGGCTGCTGGTTTTGGGCATTTTGACTTCCTGGCCGCCGGTCCGCAAGCTGAGTTGCAACAGCGACTCGTCAATCATTTCAAGCTCACGCAAAAGCCGCCCGACGTCGGCCGGGCTGGAGATCAAGATAGGCAGGCCCGGTGTCCGCCGGGCTTCGGGTTTGGTCTCAGGTGCCACTGTTGATGTCCTCGATGATGGCTTGCTTATTGGCATCCAGCTCGCCCAGGATATATTCCAGTTGGTCGCTGAGGTCAATCTGGTTGCCTATGGCCGCCAGGACATAGTGGTTGATGATGTCGGCCATATTGGCCTCGAAGCGCTTGGCCATCTGTTGTTTCTCAAGTACGATCTGCTTCTGGACCTCTTGGCTCATCAATTCTCTCTGCTCGTCGATGGCTACGTTGGTCTTCTGGATGGAATCGATGGCCAGCTGCTTGGCGTCCATGATGGATTCTTCGTATTTTTTAAACTCTTCCTTCAGCTTGGCCGTGATTTCGGTCTTCATGTATTCGTTAAGCTGCGAAGTCGTCAATCGAAGGTCCTGTTGCAGGAACATGGCGTTTTCGCCGATGATTTTCTCGAAGTGCAGCCGGCCCCGGTTGCGCAATTCCTCACGGAAATCGGCGTCAAAAATATGCTCGACGTCATGGTCGGCTTTGTCTTCTATGGACTCGTCGTCGCTGGCCGCACGTGCTTTGCCGCCGGTGTTGCCGACGCGGACTGCCAGCCAGATAAAAGCTATACCGGAGCTACCAAGCGCCGCCAGGATTAGGACCAGCCACCAGATCGTCATGTTTGTTTACCCACCATCACCTATAAAATTACGGTTACGCGAACCGCCGCACTAACAGCACGACAGAGCTAATGCTTACAGGAGTGATTATACTCCAAAAGCGTTTACAACAAAACCTCCGTTAACACCTGTAGGCAACGCTTAACCGCGGCCTCGTCGGTACTCCGGCCCATCGTCAGGCGTAAGGAGGCGCGGGCTTCGCTGTCAGTCAGGCCGATGGCGCGCAGGACGTGCGACGGCTCTTCGTTACTGGCGCTACAGGCCGAGCCGGCGGCCGCCATAATGCCGGCTTCATCGAGCTGGATTAGCAGCCGTTCGTTGTCCCGGCCGGGTATTGTCAGGTGAATATTATTGGGTAAACTGTACTTTTTGGAGCCGTTGAGTTGGGCGGAAGGAATTTGCTTTTCCAGGAGTTTGAAGAAATCCTGTTGGAGGTTTTGCAAACGTTTGGCTTCTTCGTGGCGGCCTAATTGGGCCAGGTCCAGGGCCGCGGCCAAGCCGATAAT
>DASRLG010000034.1:0-27421 GCA_035648575.1 Candidatus Dormiibacterota bacterium | reverse complement strand
ATATGACACCGCGGTTACTCAAGGGCCGGATCCCTATGCCCCCAATCAATATGCCGGCACGGTCGCGTCTAATACCCACAGCATCTTGAACTACCAGCCTTACGGCGGCGCGTCCACGACTGTCGACAACGTACCGAATTCGGGCAATTACGGGAATGCCAGCTACACCAATACCTATACGAACACGAATCCGATCCAGGCCGGCGACCAATTCTGCCCGGTCATGGTCATTGATAACGCGACCGGTTGGATCGGCCCCAGCGGTGAAATAGACGGTGCGCCGGCAACCTCAAGTTCGGGCTGCCTAACCGTAAGTAACAGGCCTTTCTTCAAGGTTTATAACGGCAGCGCGTCGGCGGGCGGGGCCTACCAGTCCTTGAGTCCTAACTGCAGCGGCGGCGGCGTTCTGGCCAGCTGGAACAATAATAGCGGAACGTATCCTGCGTCCGGGGACTTCGGTGCCTCAGCCCAAATAGGGGCGTTGGCGTTGGGGCCGATTACGGGCTTTGCCAGCAACCAATCGGCGTTTGGTAACGACCCGACCGGCTTGAGTTTCGCCAATAGCGTGTCCGTAGATAAGACACAGGATCCGTATAACCCTAAGCTGGGCGGTAATTTCAATACTTCGCCAGGTGCCGGCGATTGCTTCACGGACGTCTCGCCGCCCGCTGGCGGAGGGGGTCCTATAGCCGGGCCGAAAACAATAGGTACTGTAGGCAGCCCTACTTACCTTAACCCCGGCCAGAACCAGTCCGTTTTCGTGACCGGCGACGTCTATATATCGAGTAATGTCCAGTACGTAGGTGACAATACCAAGACAGGTTCTCTAGCCGCTTGGAACAGCACGGGCAACGTGCCTTCATACGTGGTGCATGCCACGGGCAATATTTTTATCGATCCCAGCGTCACCGAACTGGATGGACTGTATGAGGCGCAAGGCAAAATTTATACTTGCGGCGCCAACACCTCGCCATACTCCGCCATGGCTTTAAGCCTGCTATACACCGGCTGCAACAACCAGCTGACAGTCTATGGAAACTTAATAGCCACCCAGATAAATATGGCCCGGTCTTTCGGCTCGCTGCGTGATGAAACCCCGAACCCCTCTACGAGTTCAGGAGGCACGCCCGGCGCGACGGCTCCGCTCAACTGGAGCTTTGCCGGTACCATCAGCGGCAATAGCTGTACCAGGGTCTATGAACCGTCCGAGCCAAACGAGCCAAACTACTCCGGGCCGCCGCATGGCAGTAACGGCTGGATCGATAACTACCTCTGTGTGCCGCCGGGTGACGGCTCCCCAAGTCCGGTCCAAGTAAGCTTTACCTGTGATAACTGGGCCGCAGGCAATCCTAATGGTTGTGATAGCGGCAGCCCCTTACCTAACTGTGTGAATATAGGTAGCTTCATTAATGCCGGGCCATGGAATTATCCGTTTTCGTACGCCTGGGGCGATAACCAGCTTTGCAGCAACTACGGTATTAGCCTAACGACCAGTCCCTCGATACCGGGCAATTACTGTACAAAGATGCTTGAACCGGCCGACCATGACGGTAATAACATCTGGCAACAATTAAGAGTTTGTATACCTCAAGGTACGGCAGGTTCGTTCTCGGCGGCTACCGCCAATGTCGCGACGCCTTGCAGTAACCAGGGAGCCGTCACTTCGCCGCAAACCTGTGCCGCTGAAATCATTTACTCCACGCCCGAACTTTACCTGTCATCGCCGAATATCGGCCAACCGAGTTATGGGGCGCCGCAGTGGGATTCCGTAACCAGTTTGCCGCCGTTGTTATGATACAATTAGTAATGAAACTCAGAAAAAGTATAAACAGGAAATAGATATCAAAATGGGTGGGCAGCCAAATCAGTTTACAAGACGTTTTCCTCGATCGTTGACTGATTGCGCTTATGCTATAATTCGACTGATGAAGGGTAATCATATGCCGCTCCCGGCGGGAAGCAGTGCGAGCGAGGCCGTATCATGAGTTTTCTAACCAGCAAATCCGATTTCTTCAGCCTAGACATAGGCACCACGGCCGTCCGTTTAGTGCAGCTACACAACAGCGGCGGTAACCAGCTTAGCCTTGTCAAATACGCCTACGTACCCCTGGAAAATACTTTATCGCTAAGCGAATCGAAAGCCGACCAGCAGAAACTGGCCCAGGTTATCAAACAATTGGTCGATCGCGCTCATGTCAGCACCAGAAACGTGGCCGTCGGCATACCCTCAAACCGGGTTTTCACGACTGTGGCCGATGTCGAGCGGCTGCCAGCCAACGAACTTGCCAAGTCTATTCGCTACCAGGCCGATTCGCTGATCCCGACACCGCTGGCCGAATCCAAGATCGACTGGACATTGATAGGTGATTCGCCGGTGGACAAAACCAAGCAGGAAATCCTGCTGACCAGCGTGCCGAACAAGTTCGTCGAGGAGCGTTTGGACTTGCTGGAGTCAGTCGGCCTTAACGTTATAGCTTTTGAACCTGATAACCTGGCTATGGCTCGGGCCTTGGCCGCGCCGGAGGCCGGTGCCCAGTTATTGCTTGATGTTGGCCGCCGCTCAACTGACCTGGTAGTCGTCCTAAACGCTACGCCGCACCTGACACGCAGTATACCGACCGGCGTGGAGGCAATCGTGAGAGCAGCTACCCAAAACCTTAATATAGACGAGAAACAAGCCGAACAATTCGTTTTCAAGTTCGGCCTCAGCAAGGAAAAACTGGAAGGCCAGGTGTTCCACGCCATCACCGGTACGATAGACCTGCTGACCACCGAGATTGAAAAATCCATCAAATTCTTCCAAACCCGCTACATCGGTTCCAATATCGAAAAGATCGTCGTTACCGGCGGCGCCTCAGTTATACCTGAATTTCCCCTGTACATGGCTAACAAATTCGGCCTTAACGTAGAAATCGGCAATGCCTGGCGCGGCGTATCGTACAGCCGCGACCGGCAGAACGAGCTGCTGGCTATATCTAACCAGTTCGGCGTGGCCGTCGGACTATCGGAGAGAACGGAATGACAACCCAACTCAATCTTCTGCCAGATGTCAAAATGGACTACATCAAAGCCCAGCGCACGCGCCGCTTGGCGATCACTATCTCGCTGCTGGTCAGCGCTGCCGCCATCGCGTTATTGGTACTGTTGATCGGGGCAGAGGGTTTACAGAAGAAACACCTCAGCGATCTAAGCCGTGATATCAGCAACGACAGCTCCAAGTTGCAGCAAAAACCTAACATCACCAAGATTTTGACCGTCCAGAACCAATTGGAAAGCCTGACTAACCTGCATAACACCAAACCGGCGGCATCGCGACTGTTCGACTACCTCAATGAGCTGACGCCGGCACAAGTTGATATCACTGACCTCAAGATAGATTTTACCCAGCAAACCGAGAGTATCACCGGGACGGCCGACTCTTTGAGCAGCGTCAACCAATATGTCGATACGCTGAAGTTTACCAATTACACCGATAAAGGCGTCTCCGGCAGCAAACCGGCTTTCAGCAACGTGGTGCTAAGCAGTTTCAGCCTAACCAAACAGAACCAGGCCAACGGCCACCCGGCCGACTACACCATCACGCTGTCTTACGATAAGACAATCTTCGACATCACCCAGAATATTAGCCTGTCAGTACCTACTGTGACCACTACCCGTTCGGGCGTAGCGCAACCGATCGACCTTTTCCAGGCAGCTCCGGCAACCTCAGCCTCGGGCACGAAGGGGAGTAACTAACATGGCCAACAGGGGACCTATCATAACCAAACGGCTAGCAATCAGCAAAGCCAATACCCAAATGATTGCTGTCGTTGGGGTGGCTTCTTTCGTGGCTGTTTTCTGCCTAGTAGCCTCCAAGGCCGTTTGGAGCCAATACCAGTACCAGGCACGGGTTACGGATGTCAAAACAAAAGCCCTGACACAGCTCCAGCAGAACATAACTGCCTTTAACAGCTTGTCCAGTTCCTATGACAGCTTTGACGGGCAAGACAAGAATATCATCGGCGGCTCTAGGACCGGTACCGGCAATAATGATGGCAGCAACGCGCAAATCATTCTCGATGCCTTACCACCGAGTTACGACTTTCCGGCCCTGACTTCCAGCCTCGAAAAAATCCTGACCAACGGTAGCTTCACGGTCAGCAGTATTACCGGCACCGACGACCAGATCAACCAGCAGACTAATGTCTCCAGCAACTCGCCCCAGCCAGTCCCGATGCCGTTCGCGTTCACCGTCACTAATGCCAATTACACCTCGGTCCAGGCTCTCATGGACACGTTACAGCAATCCATCCGGCCGATTCCGGTTGACACCATCGAATTATCCGGTGGGGTCAACAATATGACGCTGGCAGCCACCGCCCACACCTATTACCAGCCGGCGACCAGTCTGAACATAACCGAAAAGGTAGTCAAATGAAACAAAAAGACATAGCCCTCATCGCGGTCATAATTTTCATCAGCGCCATCGTGTCCCTGTTTGTCTCAAAATCCATCTTCGCGCCGCCTAAAAACCGCCAACAACAGGTTGAAGTCGTCAAGGCGATTACGTCCGATTTTCCTAAACCCGACAAACAGTTTTTTAACGGCCAGGCGAACGACCCGACCAAACTCATAACCATAGGCCAAAATGCCAACAACGATCCGTTTAGCTCCACCACTTCACAGTAGAGGGGGCTATCGATGAGCGTACTATCGGCCACCAGTCAACAGCAGTTGGAAGACACGCTGGTCAAAAGCGGCATGCTGACTATGGACAAGCTGGTCGAAGCCCGGGCCGCGGCCGATAAGGAATCCCAGCCGCTAGTCTCTTACCTGGTCAAAAACAACTATATTACTGATGAACAGCTGACCAAAGCTAACGCCACGATCACCAAGGTGCCTTACGTTAACCTGTCGGCGGCCAAGATCGATCCGGCCGTGCTGGCTTTGCTGCCGAGAGATATAGCCAAACGTTACATGGCCGTGCCGCTCGGTGAAATGCAGCACCGCCTGGTAGTCGCCATGCTTGACGCCGATAACGTCCAGGCCGTTGACTTCCTGAGCAACCGCATTGGCCGCCCGCTAAAAGTCTACGTCGCCAGCGAAGCCGGCATCCGACAAGTGTTGAGGCAATATGAAAACCGCCTCGACACCCAGATGAAAGAGGCTTTCAGTATGAAGCCCGATGCTAACGGCGGCGAAGCCGATAACAAATCCAAACCGGTCCCCAAAGGCAAGGCCATCCAGGACCTCGTCGAAGATTCACCAATCAGCAAGGCCTTGTCAGCTATCTTGGAATTCGCGGCCCGCAACCGCGCCAGCGACGTGCATATCGAGCCGCTTGAGAACGAGGTCAAAGTCCGTTGCCGGATTGACGGGGTGCTGCGCGAGGTCATGCGTTTGCCCAAGAACACCGAAGCGGCCCTGATTTCCCGCATCAAGATCCTCAGCAACCTCAAGATTGACGAACACCGCACACCGCAGGATGGACAGTTCACCATCCAGGTCGATGGCCATGACATCGACCTGCGTATCGCTATCGCGCCGATTGTCTGGGGCGAGCAGATAGTCATTCGTTTGCTCGACAAAACCGGCACGTCCTTGAACCTGGCCGACATGGGCTATACCGGCCGGGCTTTGCGTTTGATCCGACATGGCTTGGAGCAGCCTAACGGCATGATCCTGACCAGCGGCCCGACCGGTTCAGGCAAGTCGACTTCCATGTACGCCCTGATCCAGGAGATCAAGCAGGACGCCATCAATATCGTGACGCTCGAAGACCCCGTCGAATACAAGATGGAAGGCATCAACCAGATACAGGTTAACCCTGAGGTGGGGCTGACTTTTGCTTCTGGGTTGCGCAGCATCCTGCGCCAGGACCCCGACGTCGTGATGGTCGGCGAGATCCGCGACAAAGAGACGGCCGCCCTGGCTGTCCAGGCCGCCCTGACCGGCCACCTGGTTTTCAGTACGTTGCACACCAACAGCGCTGCCGGCATCCTGCCGCGCTTGCTGGAAATGGGTATCGAGCCGTTCCTGATCGCCAGCACTGTCCACACGGTCATCGGCCAGCGACTGGTCCGCCGGATTGGCGACACAGGGAAGCAGACTTACCAATCTACCCCTGTTGAGACCGAGGCCGTCAAGCAATCACTGGGCAAACTTTTACCCCAGACCGCCGAAGATGTTGCTGCCGCAGCCGAAGATCTGGGCTACAAAAGCTTGCCCTTGGCCAACCAAACCGCTTATACTTTAGCTAAGGGTACGGACACCCCCGACACGCCAGGCGGCTATAGGGGCCGAATGGGACTGTATGAGGTGTTTGAAGTATCGGAAAACATTCAGGAATTAATTATGAAACGAGCCACCAGCACCCAAATCGCTAATGCCGCCGAGGCCGAAGGTATGATTACCATGCGCCAGGACGGTTACATGAAAGCGCTGGACGGTCGTACGACACTGGCAGAAATAAACCGCGTGGCGGCCGAAGGCAACGCTTAACCAGGAGAAGGGTGGAATATGCAGGCACAACCAAGAATCGAGATCTTACTCGACGAAGTCGTTAAGAAAAAAGCATCTGACCTACACTTGCAAGTTGGTTTGCCGCCGATGCTACGTGTTGACGGCTCGCTGATAGCTGTCAGCGGGGCTGACATACTTGACGAGGAAGCTATCGAGGCCCTGGTTTTTGCCATTCTTGATGAAGACCAGAAACAAATCCTGCTTAAGGACAAGGAGTTCGACTTCAGCTTCGCTTACGGCGACCTGGGCCGTTTCCGCGTCAACGCTTTTCATGAACGGGGCAATATCGCCGCGGCTCTGCGTCTTATACCTAACGAAATACTGAGCATCGAACAACTCGGGCTGCCGCAAATAGTCAACAAGTTCGCCGATTATCCGCGCGGCCTGGTGCTGGTGACCGGCCCGACCGGCTCCGGCAAATCAACCTCGTTGGCCGCCCTGGTCCACAAGATCAACCTCGAGAAATCAGCCCACATCATCACCATAGAAGATCCGATCGAGTTCACCCACAAATCGCAAAAATCAGTCATCGTCCAGCGCGAAGTCCACTACGATACCTACTCGTTCAGCGCCGCGCTGCGCAGCGCCTTGCGTGAAGACCCCGACGTCGTGTTGATCGGCGAGATGCGTGACCTGGAAACCATCGCCAGCGCCATCACCATCGCCGAAACCGGCCACTTGGTGTTCGCCACCCTGCACACCAACAGCGCCGCCCAGAGTATCGACCGTATGATTGACGTGTTTCCGCCGCACCAGCAGCCGCAAATCCGTGCCCAGCTATCTAATATATTGATGGCGATTGTTTCCCAGCGCCTGATACCGTCAATCGGCGGCGGCCGTATCGCCGCGGCCGAAATCCTGGTCGCCACGCCGGCCGTGCGAAACATTATCCGGGAAGGCAAGAGCCACCAGCTGGAAGCCGTTATCCAAACCGGCGCCGAGTTCGGTATGCAATCGATGGACAAGCAGCTAGTCAGCCTGATTCACGAAGGCACCATTACGTTTGACGAAGCCCGTAATTTCGCGGTTGACCTGGATGAACTTAACCGGTTGATGAGAAGCTAACACAGGAAGAAATACCCATGCTGACATTTAACTACCAAGCCCGCAACGCCAAAACCGGCGAAAAAGTCAAAGCCCAGGTCCAGGCCGACAACGAAGAAGCAGCCGTCAAACT
Organism: Candidatus Dormiibacterota bacterium; assembly: GCA_035648575.1. Lineage (GTDB taxonomy): Bacteria > Patescibacteriota > Saccharimonadia > Saccharimonadales > UBA4665 > DASRLG01. Next base: position 19,743 of record DASRLG010000034.1, on the reverse strand, counting down.
GATCCGTGACCAAGGTCTGACGCCTGTGGAAGTCAAGCTTGAGAAGAGCAGCTCCGGCGGCCGCTTCGGCCGGCGCATCAAGACCAAAGACAAGGTGCTCTTCAGCCGCCAGCTGGCAACGCTTATCAACGCCGGCTTGCCGCTGGTCCAAAGCCTGCGCAGCGTCGCCAGCCAGACGACCAAGAAACCTTTCAAGGTAGTTATCAACCAGGTTATTTCTGACGTCGAGGCCGGCACGGCCTTCAGTGATGCCCTTGAGAAGCACCCTCGGGTCTTCAACCGGGTATACATCAGCCTGGTCGCCGCCAGCGAGACCTCCGGCACGCTGGACAGGGGTTTGGAACGCCTAGCCGACCAACAGGAAAAAGACGCCGATATTATCAGCAAAGTCCGCGGTGCCATGATTTACCCGGCTATCGTGCTACTCGTGATGCTGGCCGTTATGACTTTCATGGTGGTCAAGGTTTTGCCGCAGGTGCAAAGCATTTACGCCGGTTTGCCGGGCGTATCGCTGCCTCTGGTAACCAGGATTTTGCTGGCCATCTCGCACTTTGTCACCCATTTCTGGTGGCTGGTATTGCTTGGCCTGGTCTTCGGCGGTTTCTTCGGCTCGCGCTGGGCCCGCACCTTGGGCGGTCGTTCAGTAATTGACAAAATCAAGATGAAAGCCTGGCCGGTTGGCCCGCTGTTCATGAAAATGTACATGGCCCGTTTCGCCCGTACCGGTACCACACTGGTGGCCAGCGGCGTGCCAATTATTCAAGTCCTGGAAATAACCGGCGAAGCTGTCGACAACGTCCACATCAACAAGTCGCTCAAACGCGCCACCGAGAAAGTCAAAGGCGGCAAAGCCCTGAGCGAAGCCTTGGACAAAGACCCCAACTTCCTGGAATTAGTCCCGAATATGCTCCGTATCGGCGAACAATCCGGCGCCTTGGAGACCATGCTGAGCAAAGTCGCTGATTATTACGAAAAAGAAGTCGATAACGAAATCAAGACCATCAGCACGATCATCGAGCCGGTCCTGATGGTCGTCATGGGCGTTATGGCCCTGATTATTGTCGCTGCCATCCTGCTGCCCATATACGGTCTGGTTAACCAATCAGGCTTCGTTAACGCCGGTTGATAACAGCCGTGATTAACCTGCATGCCTCCTCCAATGATCGCAAGCCGGCGGCTGCCGGCTTCACCATCATAGAAATGCTAATCGTGCTGGCCATCGCCGGTTTAATCCTGATGATCGTCTTCTTGGCCATTCCCAGCTTGGAGCGTAACTCACGCAACAACCAGCGCGTAGAGGACGTCCAGACTATTCTGGGGGCGGTTTCGCACTGGGAGCTTAATAACTCGGGCAACGTGCCCAATACGCCGACTGATAACTTTCTGCAGAATTACACGTCCAAACTGACCTATTACGACCCCGTGACAGGTGTAACGTCAATGACATTAACGCCTGGCGCGACTCCTCCTGCCAGCCCGCCGGATTTGGAAAAAGTCTACGTTTATAACTATCAAAAGTGCGATGCCACAGTTCTCAGCGGCTACACCAGCCAAGGGGCGGGCTACAACGACGTGGTGGCTTTGTACGCTATAGAGACCGGTAGCGGGGGGATAGCGCCGAAGTGCCAACAGATATAAACCGATATAAGAACAATCCGGCAAAATTTTATCCTTGCTTTTTTTCCAACAACTGACTATCATCTAACCATAAGCACTTAAATTTAAGCCGCAAAGGGGGCATTTGCAATGCTTAACAGAATAAAGAAAACTAAACAACAGAAATCAGACCAGGGTTTCACGATCATCGAAGTCATGATCGTGTTGGCTATCGCTGGCTTGATCCTTTTAATCGTGTTCTTGGCCGTTCCGGCTCTGCAGCGTAACTCACGCAACACCAGCCGTAAGAACGATGTCGGGGCTATCTTAGGCGCAGCTTCAGAATATCTGAGCAACAACAACGGCATATTGCCGTCAAACGCCCAAGCGCCGACTAACATTGGTGGTACTTTCACCTTTGTCGCGCCGGCTAACGGTGCCAACGCGCAGGCTAGAGTAGGTTACTACACGCAAGGTGTAGCAGCAACTAACGGTAACGTATTCTTGGCGCCTACCGCCACGGCTGTCGCCGCAGGTACGTTCTCTAACACCACTCACGACTACGTAGAGGTTATCCCTGGGGACACCTGTAACGGTACAGCCGCTGCACCAGGTTCTACGCGTTCAATCGTAGCGGTTTACGCGATTGAGACCGGCAACGCTGTCTACTCTCAAGTATGCCAGGGTTCATAGTCTAGACTTAGACCACGGTTCACGAAGAAAACAGGCCTCTACGGGCCTGTTTTCTTTTGTGATACTATGATGCTAATGATTATTGCCGTTCTGGTGGTTATGGGTCTGTGTCTGGGCAGTTTCGTCAACGCGCTGGTGTGGCGCGTTCACGAACAGCAGGAACAGGCTGGCAAGAAAAAGCCCGACAAAAAGTACCAGGCTAAGCTATCAGTAGCCAAGGGGCGCTCCATGTGCCCGCACTGCAAACATGAGTTGGTGGCTAAAGACCTGTTGCCGGTGCTTAGCTGGCTAAGTCTGGGAGGGAAGTGCCGTTATTGCGCCAAACCCATCTCACCGCAGTACCCTTTGGTAGAGCTGTCCACGGCCGTCCTGTTTGTTGCCTCCTATCTGTGGTGGCCGGTATCTTTTGATACTGCCCAAACGGCGGTTTTCGTACTCTGGCTGGCGCTGTTGACGGGCTTATTGGCGCTTCTGGTGTATGACGCCCGCTGGTTTTTACTGCCTAACAGGCTTATTTACCCGCTTGGCGTTATTGCCGTCGCGCAAGCGGTTATAAGTATCTCTACTGCCAGCCGGCCCTCGCTGGCACTATTTAATACTGTTTTGGCGGTTTTGGTGGGCGGCGGTATTTTCTACCTGTTATTCCAGTTCTCCGGCGGCAAATGGATTGGCGGCGGCGACGTTAAACTCGGCTGGCTGCTAGGGCTAATCGTGGCCACGCCGGCCCGCGGCCTACTCCTGATCTTCCTGGCTTCCATCGGTGGCACCTTGGTTTCATTACCGCTGATGGCACGGGGCCGTCTCAAGCGCACCAGCCTCATTCCCTTCGGTCCGTTCCTGATTATCGCCGCTATTATCGTCCAGCTCTTCGGTGCCGATATTCTACACTGGTACACCCGGACATTTATTACCTTTTAAGCTGGCTTTATCAGATACCGCTTGTGCTATACTGAAGACAATATGAAAGGTGGAAAAAAAACACCTCTTGGTTACACTATCATCGAAGTAATGATTGTTTTAGCTGTTTCCGGCGTAATCTTCCTGATAGCCATCAATTTTATAAACGGTAAGCAAGAGCGCACGTCTTTCACGGAAGGGCTTAATGACACAGCTTCCCGCATACAAAACGTTATCGAACAGGTTACCGATGGCCAGTACAGCGATATCCTGTTGCAATGCTCCTGGAACGGCCCAGGTACCCCGACAATGGTTTCGCCTGTGGTAAGCCCCAGCCCGACGCAAGGCACCAACTCTAATTGCGTCTTCTTGGGCAAACTGATCTCATTCACGTATCCGGCTGTTAACCAGTACCAGGTAGTTTCAATGGCGGCCGGCCGGTCCGACGCGGCTAACGGATTGAGTCCGACGTTGGCCAATGTCGATCCGGCTATTATCAGCAGCCTGACCGCTACGCAAACTATCCAGCAGGCCCTGAACCTTACAGGCATGTCGGTCACAGATACCACTGGCGCCAAACATACCAACACCTATTACAATATAGGTTTCGTGCAGGGCCTAGGGGCAGGGGATGGTGTCGGTACCTTTAAGTCGGGCGCCCAGACTATCTCTATGGTTTATTCATCGCTTAGCCCGGTCTCTATCAATAATGCTACCACCACCACTCTCGTCGGACTGACCCAGGCTGAAGCATCTGTTATCTGTCTGAGCGACGGCACGCAATCCGCACAGATCATACTCGGCACCAATAATAACCAGCTGAGTGTTAACGTGCACCGTCTGAGTCCGGGAGTACCATGCGTACCATAAGACACCTGAAACGAGCTAGCCAGGCCGGAGACACCATCGTTGAAGTCATGGTAGTTTTGGCTATTCTGGGTCTGGCACTCAGCATTTCCTATGCTACAGCTAATCGCAGCCTGCTGAACACCCGCCAGGCCCAGGAGAGCTCGCAGGCCACCGAGCTTGTCCAGTCACAGATCGAAGCCCTTAGGACCCTGACCGGTGCCGGCGATACGCCTAATATTTTCCAGGCCGGTCCGTATTGTCTGGTCCCGCTTTCACCGCCACCCGCCACCGGTCCTTTCTACAGCTTGCAGCCCGGAGGTTGCAGCACGCCGCCGATACCTTACCAGATCACGGTAACTTACGTGAACAACCCTCCCGCCCAGCCTGACACGTTTACCGTTACGGCTCAGTGGCCCGATGTTACGGGTCAGGGCAATGATACGCTAACCACTATTTACAGGCTTCATCAAACGCCATGAAACATATACGACGAACCGGTTTAAACCAAAGAGCTTTTACGATCATCGAGTTGATGATAGCTACGGCTGTCCTGTCGACGATTTTACTGCTGGTAACGGTTATGATGATGAGTATCGGCAACCTCTACTACAAGGGTGTTAACCAGGCTCGGATTCAAGACGACGCCCGCAGCATTGTCGATGACGTATCGCAGCATCTGCAACTATCGGATAATTTACCTCTATCAGCTACCAGCCTCAATGGCCAGATCCATGTCTACTGCATCGGCACCGTTCGTTATACCTACGTGCTCAACAGGCAAATCGGGACCGGTGCCACCCAAAGCCCAGATGTGCTGTGGCGTGACGATAACCCGGTGCCGGGCAGTTGCGCTACGACCAACGGTTTCCTGAATAGCCCGCCGCCTAACCTCAACGGCACCGAATTAATCTCGCCGAACTCGCGGCTGACCGGTTTCTCAATTTCGGCATCTTCTCCCTACATTATGAGCGTGGGAGTAGCTTACGGCGCTGACGATCTGCTCTGTGATAGTGGTTCTGCCGGTGATTGTGTTTTCCAGGGCTTAAGCCTCCATATGAGCCAAATTATAAGCGGCCTGGCTCCGTCCGGCACGATACTCTGCAAAGGCAATATCGGTGACCAGTTCTGTTCGACAGCCGGCCTGACAACTACCGTCGTGCAACGTATAACCGGCAACGGGGGCTAGGAGTATAATAACCATGGGTATGCCATCAAAACGAAAACCGAATCTACACCGTAACCAACAAGGCTTCGCCTCGATAGTCATCGCCTTGATCCTGATCGTGGTCCTGGCGCTATTAACCGTCGGTTTCGCCCAGCTGGCCCGCCGGGAACAGCAGAGCGCCCTTGATAAGCAACTGGCCAGCCAGGCCTATTACGCCGCCGAGAGCGGCATCAACGATATGCAACAGCTGATCCAGAAAGTGTTGGCTACGCCTGCCGGAATACCGGGTATCCTACCCAGCCTGGATAGCCTGACGCCGCCATCTGCTGGCTTGGGCGGGAATGAGGATCCGACCGCTTGTTTAGGGGGGCAGGGTTTCCCCGGGATACCCAGCGGTAACATCAACAGTGCCACTGGCGTTTCCTATAGTTGTGTATTGCTTAACCTGACACCGCCCAGTATGGTTTGGAGCGGAGTGAGTCCTGACTCGGACCGTGCGGTTACCTTTTCGACGACAGGCAACCTTAATAGCCTAACGGTCTACTGGGGCAGCAACGATAGTAGCAGTACATTTAAAGGATCGATACCAGCCAATTCCGAATTCACCCCAGTTACCAGCTGGAACGGCGCCCCGGCCGTGTTGGAAGTTAGCATAACACCGCTTCCTCCGGCTACAATCCTTAACCCTAATCCTCTGAATCGAGCATCATTAATTAGTAACACCTTCAACGTTTTTCTTTATCCCTCGACGAGCGGTAGCAACGTGACCTATGCTACCGGTACCCAAGGTCAGGTTATTGGCGGGCAATGCAATGTTGCGAACCCTAACTATCCTTGCTCGGTTACGATCAATGGCATAAATGGCTCGGCAGGCGAGCAGTACGTCGTCCACATCCTTGATTACTACGACGAATCAAATATATCCGTGGGCAACGCCGCGAATAACCTCAACCAGCCGCTTAATTTCGTCGATGGCCAGGCCCAGATCGATGTCACCGGCGTAGCCAGGACCGTGCTTAAGCGCATCCAGGTTCACGCTCCGATCAAAGAAACCGCCCCGATCCCGCCATACGCCATCCAGGGCCAGAACGTTTGTAAGCGTTTCTCCGCTTACCCCGGCACCGTTACCCCCGACACGCTTTCTCCAAGCTGCAGCCTTAACTAAACCGACTATTTATTTGCGGTGAAACTTCTCGTGCACGGCTCGCAGATGCGGATCGGTCACGTGAGTATAAATCTGAGTCGTAGCGATATTGCTATGGCCCAGCATAGCCTGAACCGACCGCAGGTCAGCCCCATTCATCAGCAAATCCGTAGCGAACGAGTGTCGTAAGGTGTGCGGACTGACGTGTTTGGTAATACCAGCCAGGAGCGCCGACCGGGCCACGATCCGCTGCACGCTGCGGGCCGTCAGCCGATGGAAGTTGCCGGACAGGTCAACCTGCTTACTGCCGCTGTAGCGAACAAATAATGGCCTCGCCGTATCTTCGCGCTTACCCAAATAGTGTTCAACCCACTTGGTGGCCTCGGCGCTGATGAATATCGGCCGGTCTTTCTGGCCTTTGCCGCGGACCATGAACTCCCGCCGCTTCAGGTTGATATGGTCGCGGTCCAGTCCGACCAGCTCGCTGACCCGCAATCCCGAACTGAAGAGTAGTTCAAGAATAGCCCGGTCGCGCACCCCGCTTAAGGTGTTTAAATCCGGCTGAGCAAATACTCTCGCCAATTCATCCTCATTGAGGAAGGTCACTTGTTTGCGCCTGGTCCGCGCCAATTCGATCTTATCGGCCGTCAGGGCGGGCAAATCCCGCTTCGCACAATATTTCAGGAAACTGCGCAGGGCGATCAAATGGTAGTTCTGAGTAGTTTTACCCAATTCATCGGAAGTATTAGTGCCCAGACGGTTCAACCACAGCCGCCATTTGCGAACCATTTCGGCGTCAATGTCGGTTACCTCGATATCGCCGGCGAAATCAACCAGCCGCGTCAGGTAATGGTCATAATTCTGGATCGTTTTCTGCGACCGGTTCTGTTCGATCTCCAAATACTCGAGAAAATCCGTCTTAGCTTTCGCAAATAACATAAGCTCATTGTAACAAACCCAAACTCCCCGAATACGAGCATAGCCCAAACGACCGCTATCTGTTAAAATTAAAACCAATTAAACAAAGGAACCTCACAAGTGGAACGAACCCTCATTATCGCCAAACCCGACGCCATCCAGCGAGGCCTCATCGGCGAAATCATCACCCGCCTGGAACAAAAAGGCCTCAAGTTAATCGGCATCAAAATGTCCAGTCTCGACCAGGCCATGCTGCGCAGCCACTATGCCGAACACGTCGACAAGTCGTTCTACAAGGGTCTTGAACAATTTATGAAGAGTTCGCCGGTCGTAGTCATGGCTTGGGAAGGCTACCAATGCGTCGAATCCGTCCGCACCCTGGTCGGCGCCACCAACCCACGCGAGGCCTCACCTGGCTCCATCAGGGGTGATTTGGCCATCGGCACCGGCCGTAACCTGATCCACGCGTCCGATTCCAAGACCAGCGGCCAGGCCGAAATAGCCAGCTTCTTCGACGACGGCGAATTGTTCGAATACGACAAATCCGAATACACCCACATCTACGAAGACTTCGAACGCGAATAGTAGCCGTTGAGCTGGTACAATCAGATAGCGCCCCTGTAGTTCAATGGATAAAATAACTCCGTCCTAAGGAGAAGCTGGAGGTTCGAATCCTCCCGGGGGCACCAGGCGCGTTTTACTGATAAAATAAGCATATGCCCGAAGCCAAACAAACACCGCAGAAGTACTTCGACGACCAATTCGACGACGAAGAAGTGCTCTACGTTTTCCATAAACACCCGATCGTCATGCGCAAGGGCCTGATTATCGGCATGGTCGCCTGGCTCCTGGGACCGGTTTACACCTTAATCCTGACTTACACCCAGCCCAACAACCCGCCCAACCTGACTTTTTTCGGCCTCGGCCTGGTGATTAGTATCGTTTTGGGCATGATTATATTCGCGCCGAGCTGGATAGGCTGGCATTTCAGCGTCTTCATCGTCACCGACCAGAGGTTCATACAGATCAGCCAGAAAGGGTTGTTCCACCGTTCGGTAGCCGATTTGGGCCTGAACCAAATCCAGTCCGTCAACTACGAAGTCTCCGGCTTGCAGGAAACGTTGCTCGGATTTGGTACAATAAAGATGCAGACATACGTGGGGGACCTGACGATTCACGAGGTGCACCATCCGGCCCGAATTCAGAAAAAACTCCTCGAGATACTGCGCAAAGAAGGAATTACTACTACCAATACGTATCCGGCCAGCCCGCAGCAGCCAAATCAAGCGAATGAAGAAACCGAAGAAGATTAAACGGCCCCAATTAGCCAAGACCATCCGGCGTCCCCTCGAAGGGGCTAGACGGATAACCGGCAAACGCACCAAAACCACCGAAGAGAAGGTCAGCGACGCCCTCAGTAACGTGCCGCGGATCACCAACGAGACCGTCGGCGAACACCGCGAGGAAGTCTTATCCAGCGCCCGCAAATATATCTACCCGTTGCAGCACTCCAAACACCACGTCGTTCGCATCTCGCTGGGGCTGTTCAGCCTGGTAATAGTAGTCTTCTTCGCGTTTTGCGGACTTGGATTATACAAATTACAGATGACTTCCGGCTTCATTTACGACGTCACCCGCGTCGTGCCGTTCCCGGTCGCCAAGACCGGCAAGAGCTGGGTCAGCTACGAATCCTACCTCTTTGAACTGCGCCGCAACATGCATTATTATCAAACCCAGCAGCAGGCCAACTTCTCGACCAAAGACGGCCAGACCCAGCTCAAGCGCCTCAAGCAGCAGTCGATCAACCAGGTTATCCAGGATTCTTATGTCAAACAACTGGCCGCCCAGAACAAAGTCAGTGTCAGCAACCGGGCCGTAGATGATGAAATCAACCTGTTACGGAGTGAAAACCGCCTCGGCAGCAGCCAGCGCGCCCTGAATGATTCGCTAAACTCTTTCTTTGGTTGGAACGCTAGCGACCTCAAACGCGAACTCAAGCAGGAACTCCTGGCCCAGGCCGTCGTCGCCAAACTGGATACGACGACCAAAGCCCGCGCAGAGCTCGCTCTCAAGCAGCTCAAGCAGGGAACGGACTTCGCGACACTGGCCAGCCAGATATCCGACGACCAGTCCACCAAGGCCACTGGCGGCCAGTACCCAGGCACCGTGACCATTAACGACAGCCAGGTCGCGCCAGCCGTGACTGTCGCGCTGTTCAAACTCCCGGCCGGCAAGGTAGCAGGACCTGTAAACACCGGTTACAGCCTCGACATCATCAAAGTCCTCGATGGCAACAGCGCCAGCGTCCACGCCGCCCACATCCAGTTCAACTTCCAGCCCGCCATCACCTATACCAAACCTCTCCAGGCCAAAGAACCGCCCCGCACTTACATCAAGCCCTAAACTCTAAGTTTGCTTTTTGAACGGCGAATTGTTATGATTACCCCTGTTGCATTGGCGTCAGCCAGTGCCCGATAGGCAAGGGCTCGTAGTGAAGAGGCCTATCACGCCTCCCTGTCACGGAGGAGATCGCCGGTTCGAATCCGGTCGGGCCCGCCAAGACGCTTATGTTTAAAATCTATCTGTTTTCAAAGGCTTTTTGCTATCATTAGGTCTTATGCCTGAAGCACACGACGATCACCATGAACATAGCCATTCACATACACACAGTCATGGTGAAGTGCAGCATGGCCACTCACATGGCTTAGTAGACCCCTCGATAATTAGGTCTCAAGAGGGCGTCAAGGCAGTCAGCCTGAGCTTTGCAGTGCTATTGGTGACAGCTTTAGTTCAGGTATGGTTATTTACTTCAAGCCACAGTATCGCCTTACTGGCTGACACCATACATAATGCTGGCGATGCACTGACCGCTATTCCGCTGGGGTTGGCATTTTACTTGCACAGTAAGAAAGGCGAACGTTGGTCAGGCTACTTCATTGTTTTCCTTATTTTCATTAGCGCCTTAATAACGCTCTATCAGGTAGTGAACCGGTTCATACATCCTCACACGCCGACACATCTTCTGGCTATTCTAATAGCCGGTATCGCTGGCGTTATTGGCAATGAGCTAGCCGCCGCCATACGCTGGCGGGCAGGCAAGCGACTGAACAGCCCGGCACTAATAGCTGATGGCAACCACGCCAAAGCTGATGGTTATGTCAGCGCAGGTGTTATTGTCAGCACTGTTTTAATAGCTTTAGGTTTCCCAATAGCCGACCCTTTGATCGGTCTTGTCATCAGCGGCCTGATTCTAAGATCTAGCTGGCAGTCTTGGCAGACGATCCGAGCGGCATAGCTAAGAAATAGTTCCAGACCTGCAAAGCTACGGCCCGCCAATTTGATTTTTTCAGTCCGGTTTCTGGAACAGTTTTACGCCTTGCGGGTCGCGGTTGCCAAAGTCCAATACACTAAAATTGACTACAAGTAAATATTTTGCAATAATGTTGAGATAATGGACATACCTGGGTCTTTAAGGGCTTCCGTCCACGAAGCTTCAATGAGTATAAGCCGCGGTGCCGAAACTGCCGACTACTATGGCGAGCCGATCACCCCGCCTTTAACCGGCGATCACCCGACTTTCGGAATCGGTTACACCAATCTCTTTATGATTCCAGGCGAGCCGGATCCCAGAGTTCACAGGCTGGACTTCAAAAATCCCGACCTCGAAGAGTGGGCCGCCGACGCTATTATAGATGACGTGACTAAAGAAATTACCGCTACTATGTCTGTCGCCATTCCAGACAAAGCTATTAAATTTATGGCCGAGTGGTTCGCGAGGGCCTGTGAAGTAGTGGATGAGGCGACAGAGGAGCCGAGGCCGCCTTTTATAACGCTCGGCCTATCAACGGCCTTTACCGCCGGCCAGCAGACATATGGTGAAATGTTCGTTTATAAAGGTTTATACGACGCTATGTTCGAAGCCAGCGGCGGCCTGGACCCGCTGCAAGTCATTGAAGAGGGAGACAATGAGCGGGGCTTTGCTATAGTGTCCGAGCACGATCTTGATATTACTCATGAGCAGTGGGTGGCACAGGCTAGGGAAGACGCGGTCACGGTTGGCGATACGCCTGAAGAAAGAGGCGGAAAAGGTGCTGCCATGGGAATTATCGCCCGGCTATTGGTTCCTCAAAAAGCCCTCCATCCGGTATTAGTGTCCGAGCTTTTTACCGCCCGGTGATACCTAAAGCCCTATTATCGCAAGCAGATGCTGACCAGGTTTACGCCTGAAGCTATAGCCGCTAACTGGCTTAAGAAGGAGAAGAGCTTATGATTGCAAAAATACCACTTTTATGGTAGTATCTTTGTATGGATGAAAAAATACAAACACACAATCAGGAACCGGACCCCGAATTCGCCCAACGCTTTATAGACGCGGTGGGTTCGGTGGCTGAGTATAACGATAAGCACACCGGTCAAAGAAGTATGGTTACGGGCTTGCTGGGCCTTTTTAGGGTAGAGGGCGAACCCGAACAGCCCCAGCTCTCCGCCAAAGACAAGGCCGATATGGAAAGAGACCTTGTCGCTATGCTTCAGGCTGATGAGTTAGCCGAAATGGGCGTGACATTATTTGATACTAACGATAGGGGTATTGAAGAAGCAGATTTTAGTGAGCCGGACGAAGCCGCAGAAGGTGAAGAAGCCAAACGGCCTTCATTTTTGTTAATGCTGATAACCGACGGTGATAAGTTCAAGGAGACACTGGGTAAACTTAACCCGGCCGACGAACAGAGGGAAAAGGTGGCCGGAGGGGTAGACTTGATACTATCTAACACAGTCAGCTTCATTCAATCGGCCTACGACTTTGATAAGCCCGAAGATATGAGCGAAGACGGGGCCACGGAGCCTGACCACAGGACCGTTGACGATCAGCTTGACCTATTTATGGAATTAAGCCCGGCTCTAGTTGCTCAGGGCTTTGGCAAAGGTGGCGCGTATAAGACATTAGCCGAATATGCTGCCCGCCATGCCTCCGGCACTTTGGCTGAATACAGAGAGGCTGAAGTTAAGGGCCTGCTGGATGGACCGGCACGCTGGGTAGGAGATAGCAGTCCCGATGATCTTAGGGGGAAATGGACTCAAGGCTTTGATCTGCTTAAGCGGCTGCGTGACAGGGAAGAGCCATCACCTTTCTTCACGGAACTATTTAGTCAATTAAGAGCTGATTTTGATACTGCCCGAAACTGGCTGGATAACGTTCCGATCCAAGATGACGAGTTTGTGAGAGCATACGCGGAGTGGCAAAAGCAGCAAGCTCAACCAAGCTCACCGGTGGATACAGAAGGACTTAGCTTTGACGAGGCTATAAAGGAGCGATTTAAGCATTACACGCAGCCTCCACGGCCGCCTCAAGGTTCACGCCGTAAGGAGTATGTTGATGGTTTGCGGGCGGAGATGGATAAGCTGGCTAAGGTATGGGAAGAATCATTTCCGTTGGAAAACTCTTTTTATCTAAGTGAAGTAGAAGCCGCCCACGATCCCTCAGAGCAATAAAAATAGTTCGGAAGTCCGGCTCGATGTCCCGCCAAACCAGATTTCCGTGTTTTTCGCGGTTATCACGACGCAGTTCATCAAGTGGTTTTCTCGGGGTGAGGGCCACTTTTTTGTTACCCAAATACCAGTTCGAATCCTGCAATACATGAAGAGATACGGCTATCTTGAAGCACTAGCAACTGTTCTGATTCTGATGGTGGCTGTATTGGTACTACTTTTGAGAGTTTAAGCTGTTGTCTACTATTGATGGCTTAATTCTTACGGCCTCCCAGCCGTCACACACCGGGTTGACAATAGGACAGAACTATGGTATATTGTACGTAGATCTTAAATTACTAAGCTTCAAGGACGATAATATGTCGCATAACGGCTTGCCTACACCAGATCAACCTCCTCAAGTAAATGTTGGGGGCATGCCCCAAGTTGACGCTGTAGCGCAGCAAAGCCAACTACAGCCGTCGCATCATCGAGAAGATGATATTCATGTAGCTGAGGCTATGGCTTACGAAATTGTGAATGCTGAGGCAAAGGCTTACGCTGGTGATGCTTTGAGAACAAAAGGTGCTGAGGTGCGCAAAGCAGATGAGATGTTTGACGCTAAAGAAGCTAAGTTCGATGTACTTGCCAGTATAAATAAACAAGCAGTCCCATCACGTTTTCGACCATTTGCACGCAGTGATTATTTCACCCGTAGACAAGTGGCAGCAGATGCATACGTGGCTCTGAATGACCCTTGGCTGCAATACAGCCAACCCCTCCACAGAAGGCATTACGAAGAGTACCTCCAGGAACTGCCGGAACAAGAAGCTGACGCGTTTGCGTGGGGCGGCACTCCTCGTGACTTTCACAAAGGCTGGGAGGATTATGATAAGCGAGCTGACCGAGTTGAAGAAATAGCAGGAGTGCTGCACGATCATCCTGTCAGCCAGGATTTTCAAGATGCCAATCCCGAAGTTGATATTACACCTAAGGGCTTACTGATCCGAGCCGAAGCTGCCGAGCGAACCCAAGCAAGGGCTGCTTTTTACAGAGAACGAGTACAGCGTATGCAATGGGACGATCCCGAAGAAGACGATGACGGCGGTAGCACAGGTTACGGGGCGCTTGAGGGCTTGATATACAGTATAGGCGGCCGAGCGGATGTAGATTATGCTACAGCTAAGGAAAATGAGTTGCACTTCATGAGGCGAATGAAAGCAAGCCAGGACGATTTAAACGAATTTTATAGAACTCTTTACACTGAAGCAAACGTTAAACCACTTGAAGATGAAGTTGCCCAAACACAAGGCATATTCGATGCTCTTCAGGATGACATCCATGCTGGGTTACCTGGACTCAATGTTCGAACTGCCTCTGCTGTAAAGTAGTTCCATACACTCAAGGCTACGGGCCGCCATTTGCAACGTTATAGCTCTTATGTTATTATATTAACTATGACAGAGGCTGTTACACTTCATGTTGTACCAAGCACGTGGGTAGAACGGTTCACGCATATGCAAGAACCCTACAGCAGGGTGGTGGGCGTGGACATTGCAGATGGGCAAACAATTTGGGTATCGCCATCCCAGACTGGGGATAGAGCTTCCGAGTATAAACAGGCCGACACACAAGAAAGAGCCATACCTTTAGATATAATTCACGCGCAGAGGCTAGTAGCTTTTTTCGATAGATTTATGAGTTATGGGTCACGAACTAACGAACACTACAACTGTCATCGATTTGCTGTTTGGATGACTGGAACTGAGCAGCCAACTCAAGATCCGACGGGTTTTGAGCAAGCACAGAAAATAATGGAAGCCGGCAGAACTTTAGAGGGACCTCTCAGATTAGGCGAACATGGTATTTTTGGAGGGAAAAAAGACAGCACTTTCACACCCGACCACTCTGTTATTGGACTTGGGGAAGACAGAGACGACTGCTTACAAGTAATATCCACAAATGGTCATCTGGCTGTCACGACCTATCACAGCATAGAACGCTTTTATAACGATGCGGCAGAAGGTTGGCGAGGGCTGTCTAACTATGGTATGTATGTATTGCGTGCCGCAGAAGGACCACCACTAGAACCAGAGACTGCAAAATAGTTCCAAACCTATACGGCCACGGCCGCCATTATGCTTAGGCTAAATTATTGTGCAATAATATAGTTGTGAAAACTCTCAAATACAAAAAGCAACTATTATTCATCGTTGTTGCGATTGTATTTTTATTGGGGGTGGCAGCAGTATCATACTTATATTTATATACAAATAAAGACAACTCGCCAGTTTATAAAGATGGTTATGTAACTTTTAGTGGCGAAGTAACTAACATCAGTAATGAATGCGCATATGACGGTAATTGTTCAATTTCGGTTGATGGAAGTAATATTGTAACTGGAAGCGGACTTTCGGCTAATCCAACGGATAATATTTATGGTAGAACTGATAATGTCAAAATAGGTGATAGGGTTACCTTAAAAGCAGTACAAAAAAGCTATGGTCTTTCGCTTCAAGGCTGCTCTTCTTGCTACATCAAAAAGGTAAAATAATTCCATACATCCTCTGCCTCGATGCTTGCTATCATATCTTGCAAGCTTGAGCGTTATGAAATAACTTGCTGAAGTACCTATTCTTTAAGCCTAATATAAGAAGTTTTAAGGGGGAGGGATTGTATATGAGTATAGAAGGACATGGCATTGAGGCGGGCCGTAGCGGGTGGATTCCGCAGCCACCTGTTGTTACCCGCTGGGCATTTAATACTTTCATAGGCATATCGCATAAGTTGATTGCTAGGCCGGCTATTAACTCCTTGTTAGCTCCACAAATTACGCCACAGGACCGACCGATCAATTACGGAAGAGCTCCTGAAATAGGGGTAGTTCATGCTCCTGGCCAAGATCGTGACCATACCCTAACTTTCTAGCCCACAAGATCAAGTATTTTGATTTGAGTATTACATTGTAGGTATTATTTAGTGGTAAGCTTTAACCATAAGTAGGGCCATGTCTAAGAAACCTAAACATTTAACAGCGCTTATAGTCATTCTTCTTGTGGCGGCGGCGGGCACTTATTTTATAGTTGGTTCGCGGGCGGCATCGCCGAATACTTCCGCGGTCGCGACAGATGGTAAGGCGGCAGGTAGCGCGACGGCCCAACAGAACTGTACCGGTTCAAACAGTGGCGGCTGCGTTTTGTTTAGGAATACGGGCGCGTCAGACGCTACATGCAATCCCAGCCCATGTAGTGCCGGCGCGGCGCCAACCGCGACGGTGAATATGGTCGATCTTGGCCCTATCAATGATGGCAGCACGTCTCCAGACCGAACTTATGGTTATTACATTCCCCAACACTTGGTGCATGACGGTTCGGCGCAAGGCCGGCCAGCCGCGGTCTTCGACCTGTCGCGGACCGCTTGCGGTACGGGCGCGGCCAATGGCGAGTATCTGAACTCCCAGATGGGGCCGGTAGCCGACAATAATAACTTCGTTATTATCGAATTGGAATGCGCTTCCGGGAATAACAGTTGGATTCACCCCGAAACGGACTGCGGGGGCGCCGCTGGGGTAACCGGCGCCGGAACTTGCGATAGCGCGACCGCGCCTAGCGACGAACCCTATATAAAAGCGGCCGTGGCGGATGCTACTACCCGGTTCAACCTGGATCCGACCCGCCGTTACCTGATTGGCGGGTCATCGGCCGCTAATATGGCCCGTGACGCGATTTGCAGTCAGTCCCAAACGCCCAATAACTCTACGCTTTTCAGGGGTATTATGACGATGGGCGGCGGTGCCAACGCCTTGTTGAATACTACTTCCGGGGTTTGCCCGAGCGGCGACAAGACGACCTTTTGGCTGGAGCTTATGGGCCAAAACTCCGGCGCTGACCCGTATACTACTATCAAGATACCTAGCGCATGCACGTCAACCTGCGACCATACGATTCTTGGTTTTGCCGATACTCGTGATTGGTGGGCCAGATATCTTGGTAATTGCGGCGCCCCGGTGCACTCCTCAATAGATACTATTTCCCCGGGTGTCTCAACCGAAGTCTATGACTATACGTGCAATGATGGCCACGCGACGTCACCGTTCTTCGAAGCTGTCGCCGTCGTTAATGGCGGACACATGTGGTGCGGCCTGGATAGTAGTCCTGCCCCTAATTGCGGGATTGGCCCTAATAATACCAATGGCTGGAAGACCGCGACTTACACTTGGAACTTCTTCGCCGGCACCACGACCAGTAACTAAATAGTGACCGGATTACAGGTTAAAATGTGCTATTATTTTAAATAAAGTGGTTGGGAATAAACATTAATTACTGATTGGGCGTACGCTAGGCCGTGAATTTTAATTTATTAAGCCAAAATCTGTTGCTGATTGTCTGCGTGCTGGTGACGGCACTGGTATTTTATATGCTTACGCATCTAGGCTGGCCGGAAAAGGGGTCTAGAAAGGGCAAAAAGAAGCAAAAAGAGATCAAGCAACGGATAATAAAAGAGCTGCTGGTTATCCTGGCGGCCAGCCTTGTCGTATCGCTCTGCCTGAAGCTATTAATTAGCCGTGAAACTGATTCTGGCCTGCCCGACGCGTTGGTGTTGATGGTTTTGCCGGCTATGTTCTGTGTCGGCCTGTTGGTGCTGATTATCAAGGACGGACTCAAGCTGCGCGCGGTTGGAATTATCAGTGTAGTCTGCGGCGTGCTATTTTCACTGTTACTGGTTAATAACTACTATCGTTTTTACCCGACGCTCG
This sequence comes from Candidatus Dormiibacterota bacterium, assembly GCA_035648575.1. Classification (GTDB taxonomy): domain Bacteria; phylum Patescibacteriota; class Saccharimonadia; order Saccharimonadales; family UBA4665; genus DASRLG01. Next base: position 2,259 of record DASRLG010000034.1, on the reverse strand, counting down.
GCCAAGTTTTTAATAAAAACAGCGCGGTGGCGTCGCTTAACGATTCGCAGAAGGGGATTAACCTGCAATTTACGCCGGCGGCCAACGCGACTTCCGATGCCCAATCGATTGAGGGATCGCTGTCATCTCTCAGCAAACAGCCCACCAAAGGGAGCGTCTACAGTTTGGACATTCCGGGGGTCGTTTCTAAGTTTCATGCCCGTACGGCCTATGTCTACGTGCCGGCTATTTATAACAACCCCGGCCGGATTAATTTGCCGGTGATCGTTCTGACTCCCGGCTTTCCGGGTTTGACGGAGAATTGGCTGGGCAGTGGTCTTCAGGGGACTATGGACGACTTCGCGGCCCATCATGATGGCATCGCGCCGATAGTTTTTATGGTGGATAACACCGGCGCTTTGACGAATGACACGGAATGCGTCGATAGTCCGCGCGGTAACGTGGAGACTTACTTGTCGGTCGATGTCCCGAATTATATTAAGAGTAAATTTCATGTAGCGACGGAATCCAGCCACTGGGCGATCGGCGGTTTAAGCATGGGCGGAACCTGCGCCGTCATGCTGGCGCTTAGGCATCCGGACGTTTATCACTACTTCTTGGATTATGGCGGGGAAATGGGGCCTGAGACCGGCTCGCAGGAAAAGACTATCCAAACCCTGTTCGGCGGATCTGAAAAAGCGTGGGAGGACCACCAGCCTGAAAATTTGTTGGCGACACGCACGTACAAAGACATGGGCGGCTTCTTCGGGATCGGCAGCCAGGACGAGCTGGGTGTCACCCAGGCCGCCTACCGGCTAAGTAATGATTCCAAAAAGGCGGGCATTGAAACCCTCTACGAAGTTATTAACGGACAGCATACGTTCAACGTGTGGCAGGACGCTTTCAAATTATCCCTGCCGTGGGTATCTAACCGCATCGGTGCCACGGCCTGCGGGGTTAATGACTGCATCTAAACGACCATGCTAGACTAAAAGTATAGGCGCGTAGGGCATTATGCTTAAACATTACCTCTCTAATAGAACAGAAAACTTCCAACGTATCAGCCTGGTTTTGATTGTCCTTATCGTAGCTGGCGTGGGCACCTATTTAATTATTAGTTCTCGTGCCGCCAGCCCGTATGAGAATGTCGACGCCAGCGGCGGAACGACGAATGGCGCTACGGCCCAAACCTGCACCGGCAGTACTGCCGGTAATGGGCAGTGCGTGGTGTTTGGAGGCCAATCATCAGGTCCCGTTTCCAAAGCTGTCTGCAATCCTAGTCCGTGTACCCAGGGTACGCTTACGAGCAGCCATGTTACGGTTGATGATGGAGCGGGAAGCTCACTTAACCGTCTGGTACAGTTCTATCGCCCCCAAGGATTAACAAATTCTCCCAGTAACCAGGCACCGCTGGTGGTTCTATATAACGTTTCGGACCTGAATAATACGACTATTCCGCAGCAGAACTGGGAGAGTTTGGCCAATCAGGACCATTTCCTGGTAGTCTCGCTTACCAATCAATGGACACAACCTCCGGGCTGCAACACTTCGTACGCGACTCCGGTGGCTTTCCCACTGGTGGCCTGTGAGAATGACTGCGGTCCCAGCCAGACCGGAGTCTGCGACGACACGCCTTATATCAATGCCGCGCTCGATTCACTCGTCACCACGCAAAACGTTGACCAGAGCCTCATTTACGCGACAGGCGGCTCCAAAGGCGGCTCCATGACCGAAGAAACGATGTGTGACCCGGCCATGTCCAGCCGCTTTGCCGGTTTCGCGCCTATAAGCGCGGTGTTTATTTCGCCTTCCACGAATAACGATCCGTCAGTTTTGCCTAACTGTCCGGCGCTGTCCAGCCATAAGAATTTTTCGGTCCAGTACCAATTCGGTACCAGCGATAATGCCTATAGCGGCAACCTGGCTACCGGTTTCGTTAACGCCAAGAACGAATGGCTGTTCAGTCAAACCCAGAACCTGACGAATATCATCAACCCAGCTCTAGGTTGCTCCAACACGCCCACTACTTCAACCTTGTTTGGCAGCTCGAATAACATCATGACTGTTTATGGCAACTGTACCACGGCCGGTATAAGCACCAGCGTCGTACAGGTTAATGGGGGCGGGCATACCTATTCTGGCCTGGATGGTGTTAACGGCTTTGATTCAGCCCTTGAATCGTGGACGTTTTGGACCTCGAACGCGCCATTTAACGGCCCTTAAACAACGTAGTAATGACCGGCCAGCCTGTTTATGCTTGCTTTACGGCGCCGATTCAGG
>DASRLG010000033.1:0-9866 GCA_035648575.1 Candidatus Dormiibacterota bacterium | reverse complement strand
CACCGGCACAACCGTCACTTCCGCCGGCCTGATATTAGCCGGTACTTTCACCGTACTCGGCCTGGTCGGCGGCAGCAGCCAAATCCAGCAGATCGGCTTCGGCATAGCCTTCGGCATCCTGCTCGATACTTTCTTCGTCCGCACCCTGTTAGTACCCTCAATCGTCGCCCTGCTTGGCCGCCGCAACTGGTGGCCGTCTAAGCTCTACCGCGAATCTAAATAAACCTACAATTTTGTTACGATGCCTTTGTCGGCGTCGACGCGCACCAGGTCACCGTTAGCCAAAAATTCAGTGGCTATATCGGTACCAATGATGCATGGAGTCTTCATTTCCCTAGCGACAATCGCCGCATGGCAGGTTACGCCGCCTTCATCGGTGACAAAGGCTATGGCTTTGCGCATAGCGGGCAGATAATGGGGAGTGGTCATGGGGGCTACCAGAATATTTCCAGCCTCGAAATCAGCAACCTCTTTCTTGCGCAAAATGAGCTGTACTTTGCCTTCAACGATCCCGCGATAAGCGACTGAGCCTTCGATAGTATTTTGGTCACGGTCAATCTCGTCGACCTTGAAGCTGTAATTAGGATGGGCGTTTCTAAACTCGCCTAGGCTTGAACTTAGATACTGGCCGTCAAACCATATGAAGTCATCTTCACGGACTTTTAGTTTGGCAATGTCAGGTTTCTCCAGATCATCTAAGCCGATAAAAGTCTCTACGCCGTTACACTTTGGGTAAAGCTTGACCAGACTGTCCCGAATGTAGAGGTCGCCGTTATCAAACAAAGCGTCCTCGCCCCGGATTTTTAAGGCTAGATCGCGGAGGGGTTTTGGCGTATCCGGCCTAAGCGGAGTGAAGAATATGACGTGCAGCGGCACGACGGCTTGCCGGAATAGCTCGAAGTATTGTTTTAGCTCATCCAAGTTGCGGGCATAGCCGCGTTTTTCATGTTTGTGAAGCTGGGCGATCAAATCTTTGTAACGTTTAACTGTGTCATTTAGGTAGTTGGGGTCCTCTGTATTATTTTTATAAACATCGTTCACCAGCAATTGGGTCGCCTCCTCGCACAGCCAGGTCTCAGCCAGTCCCCTGCTAATCCTAACCAGTTGGGCCGGCGGCGGAGTCGGCGTGATGTCGCTTAGCCATTTATCCAGTTCTCCGCCAAGCAGTTCGCAGAAGATTAGCGACTCCTCGCGAGTAAATGTTTTTGAAAAAGTGATCGTGGGCTGGGCAGCCTGAGCTTCGCCCAACGTAGTGATCGGACGTGACTGCACGATGAATAATTGGTCGCCGCGAATCGCCCATTCGATATCCTGCGGCACTTTGTAATGACGCTCTATTTTGTCCGCTAAGGTGACTAGATCTTTGATATTCCGATCTGAAATAATTGGCTTTGCTGAAGATGCTACCGGCGCTTCCTGGTTCTTACCATTCTTATGAATCAACTTGGTCCGTTGCTTGCTGGGGAGCCTGTGGGATACTTTACCCGTGGATTTATCAATTCTCAGGGTTTCCGGCGTCACCATGCCCTGCACAAGAAGCTCGCCTAGGCCATAGACAGCTTCGATAATGACTTCATCTCTGTTCTCGGTAACCGGGTTAGCAGTAAAAAGGACACCTGATGTTTCGCTATCAACCATGGCCTGCACGACTACCGCAACCGCTTGCTGGCTTTCGTCCACGCCGTGTTCGGCGGCATAGGCCGCGGCATGTCCGGATTTGATTGATTCCCAGCATTTCGTGACGGCATTTAATAATTCCCCCTTGGTTGTGTTGAGGTATGTTTCGAGCTGCCCTGCCCATGATGCCGAAATAGAGTCTTCGGCCACGGCCGATGAACGGACGGCGACCCGCTCGGCTTTGAGGGCGTCAAAAGCCTGTAGGATTTCGTTCTCTAACTCCTGCGACAGGCCAGTCCGGAACGCGTCAGTTGTAATTACGAAACCGCCGGGCACGGGTATGCCGGCAGACAACATTTCGCCAAGTGAAGCAGCCTTGCCGCCAACAAGCTTCACGTCTTGCTGATTTACTTCACTAAGCTGTTTAATAAATGACCCCTGCATACTGTCTCCTAAGATTATTTTAGCACCTCTGTTAAAATAAAGGCATGAGTTTAAGTATAGGTATTGTAGGCCTGCCGAACGTCGGCAAGTCGACGTTGTTTAACGCGCTGACCGGCAGCAATATCCTGGCGGCTAATTATCCGTTCGCGACGATCGAGCCGAATACCGGGATTGTGCCGGTGCCGGACGCCCGCCTGAAGAAGCTAGCCAAACTTTATAACACCGACAAAATCGTGCCGGCGACCGTCACCTTCGTCGATATCGCGGGCCTGGTAGCCGGTGCCAGCGAAGGCGAAGGCCTGGGTAACCAATTCCTCGGCCATATTCGTAGCACCAGCGCTATCGTGCAAGTGGTGAGGGCGTTCGACGATCCGAACGTGACCCACGTCGACGAAGCCCATGATCCGCGCAAGGACATCGACGTCATCAACACCGAGCTGGTGCTGGCCGATTTGCAAACCGTCTCCAAACGCCTGCCGAAATTCGAAAAAGAAGCCCGGGCCAACCCCAAACTCAAGCCCGTCCTGGACGCCTACCAGCAAGTGAACAAAATCCTGAACGATGACCAACCCCTCTGGAACCATCCGGAAATCGACCGTGAAGCGGTAGCTGACCTGCAGCTGTTGACCATGAAGCCGGTCATCTATTTGTTCAACTTGGACGAGGCCGGTTTGAACGACGAGACCCGCCGCGAAGAGTTGCGCGGACTGGTCGCGCCAGCCCCGGCCCTGTTTGTTTGCGCCAAGCTGGAGAGCGAGCTCAAAGACCTTGACGAGGAAGATGCCGCCGAGCTGCTAGAGAGCTACGGCCAGCCGGAATCCGGGCTGTTCCAGTTAATCCACGTGGCTTATGAAACGCTCGGTCTGCAGAGTTACCTGACGGCCGGCGTCAAAGAAGTCCGGGCCTGGACTATTCCGAAAGGTTCCACGGCCCCGCAGGCAGCCGGTGTCATCCACGGCGATTTCGAGCGCGGCTTCATCGCCGCCGAAGTCGTCACTTACCAGGACCTGGTCGGGGCCGGTTCCCTGACGGCCGCCAAAGCTGCCGGCAAAGTCCGCGCCGAGGGCAAAGGCTACGTCATGCAACCTGACGACATCGTCGAATTCCGATTTAACGTTTCCAAATGACGCCGCTCAGGGCCGGTCCTTCGGCTTCGGCTGGCTTATAGCTGGACTTCGGCGGCTGGTACTGTTGGTACTGAAACCGCCTCCTGACTGTGAGGGTGGAATAGCGGCCGGCCGAACTTACGGTTGCGCAGGGCCATCGGTAACTTGGCGTAAGCGACGCTTAGGGGGTTGATTTCCGCCGGTCGATCCGGCAGGGTACCGGGATCACCGCTGCCATCACCGTCATCGCCCACTGGGCCTTGGCTTTGTTTGCCGAAAATCTCCTGCACCCCTTCGGCGTACAATTCAGCCATCTCATCTCTGGTCCTCGGGGCAGCTGCAATGCCGGGTGCCAGTTCATCTGCCGCCTGGGCACCTTGAGTTCGGGCGTGGTGCTGTGCCAGCAGGCTTTGGGCGAACAGGTAGTCAGCCAGCTCGGGATCGGGATTGATCACTTCGGCCGGAGGTAAAGGCGTGACTGCGCGCCGTCCGGTTTGGACCTCGTGCAGTTGATCCTGCAGTTTTTGCTGCTGTTCGTACTGCTTCAACAGGTACGACCGCAGCTGGTAATTGATCCTCTCCAAGTGCTGGGTCTGGCCCTCCTGGTGATAGGTTTGCTTTTTCTTAGCGGCGGCCATAGCGTGCTGGACGTGTCCGATCAGTTTGCGTAAACGGGCCTGGTTAACGCTGTTGAATTGCAGGCTGGTCTCCCCGGCCGAGATCCGTATGTGGGCCCCGATCAACCGATGGCTGTAATCAATTTCGTTAATCATGTCGAAACGCAGATCCTCGACAGTTAGATAATTAAGCGGCTTCTTATCGACCAGCAGAACTCGTAAATCAGTAGCCAGCAACAACGCGAACCCGCCCTCGTAAATACCATTCACGCACTCCTCGATTTTCTCATCAGGCATGATGATATTCTGGAGCTCCCGAACTTCGGTTCTGCCCCAGCCGTGGTGGTTAAAGCCTATCTCTTTTAGTTGTTCTTCTATCAATGTTGCGCTGACCATGGTGATGTCTCCTTTATCTGGACTCCCACTAATTTCATAATAGGCTTACGGCATGAATTGACGAGTAAGAATCCTTACCGGTAATTTGCGATTTTCCTCACATTTTGTTTTAAATAGTTTAAGATTAAATCTGAGCTGGAAATTGACATCACTGGTGAGCTGTAACATAATAGTCATATGCTTGCCACGCTGAAACAAACGGCGGAATTTGTGGAATTTTTCAGGCTGCATGGCACCAAACAGACATTTAGGAAAGGCGACTTCGTTATCCGTCCAGGTGAGACCCCGCCAGGGGTTTTTTATATTTACCAGGGCCTGGTCAAAGCTTATGACATAACCAAGTACAACGAAGAAAACCTGCTGATTATCCGCAAGCAGGACGAAATATTCCCGTTGATATGGGGTCTCAGCGGCCGCGAACACGGCATCATTTACCAGGCACTGTCGCCGACCACGACCTGGCAAATCAGCCGCAAGAGCTTCCTTGACCTGATCAAAGACCACCCAGACGTGTTGACACCGCTGCTCGACATGACGCTGGAAATGTACCGCCTCCACGGCGAACGCATCCTGACGCTCGAGTACCGCACCGTCAGGGAACGGATTATTTCATTCCTACTGACGATGAGCCAGCGTTTCGGCAAACAGACCGACGCCGGTTTACTGATCGAAGTACCGCTGCGGCACCAGGACATCGCCAGTTCGGTCAACGCCACGCGCGAAACTACCAGCCGCGAGCTGTCGGCCCTGGAGCGCAAGGGCCTGCTCGAAAACAAGCAATCGTTTACCCTGCTCAAAGACGTCGATGCCCTGAGCAAATATCTGACTTAAGCTACTTCCACTTGAGGACGATATTCTCGAGCGTCTTGAGGACGGTTTCGTGGTCGGGCACGTCTTGCACGTCATAATAATGGTCGGTGTCGATGTAGTCCTGGATGACATCCATGCAATATAGGTCATCGGCCTGCACGTGCATTCTATCGACGGCTGGAACGCTGGCGAACGGGACAGCTACGATCAGTTTTTCTATGGCGATAGGTTTCAAAAACTCCACGGCCAGGTCGACCATGAAACCGGTTTTCAGCCCGTCGGCGACGACGATCACGTTATGTTCCCTCAATAGGTCTTTGTTGATAGTACCGCCACTGCCGACCAGTTGGTTGAGCTGGTGCATCTGCGACAATTTTTCCTGCTCAATGAAGCCGTAGTTCTCGCCTACCATCTCGTCAATCTCGCCGTCGGAATAGGCGTGGTTGTAGGCCATGGTGCCACCGGAGGTAATCCCGGCGATTGGCTGCGGCTCCCGCGGCAACATGATTTCGGCGCTGGCCAGCATCGTCAGGATACAGTGAAGTTCGATGGCGATCTGGGCGCCGACCATGACGCCGCCGTCGCCGAGAGCAACCACGGCACAGTTTTCATAACGGTACTTTTTGGTAAGTTGGGACGCCAGCATCCGACCGGCTTGTACCCGCGAGGCAAAATACATATCCGTAAGTGTAGCACCCTGCTTATGCTTTGCGTAAGAGGTAAAAACGTTCCTGGTTGCCTTTGGCGCCTTGGACCGCCGAATCGGCTTTGCCGCCAATTACGAAATATGCCTGGCTCCAGCTCTCGAAATCCCTAAGAATGTCCCGCCTCATCCTGTCGTTCTTGATAACGCCTTTGTGCTTCAGGCCGCTATGGCCGGCCTCGAATTGCGGCTTGACCATGACCACGATCCGCGTCTTAGCGGAGCAAAGCTTAGCCACCGACGGCAAAATCTCCCTAAGACTGATAAAAGAAACATCGGCCACGACCAAATCAATCTTCTCATCAGTCCTGAAATCCCGGATGTCGGTCTTCTCGTGCAACTCGATCTTCGGGTTACCGTGCAGGCTCAGATGCAGCTGGCCGGTACCGACCTCGACGGCAATAACTTTGCGGGCACCGTGCCTAAGCGTGTAATCAGTAAATCCGCCAGTGCTGCTGCCGACGTCAAGCACGACCTTATCCCTGAAATCCAGCTCCAGCGCCTCAGCCACCGAAGCCAGCTTCAAGGCTGCCCGGCTAACATACTGCTCAGCCGCCATCACCTCGATTTGATCGACCCGGCTTACTAAGAAACCTGATTTGGTAACTACCTGCCCGTTAACCCCGACCTGGCCAAGTTTAATATAACTGCCGGCCTGGCTGCGCGTTCTGGTTAAGCCTCTAGTCACCAGTTCTTGGTCTAGGCGCAGTTTCGCTGCCATAAACTCAATCTTTCACGCGTTCGCGGTAGGCGCCCGTGGAAGTATCGACCGAGATTAGGTCGCCCTGCTTGATGAAAGCCGGAACCTTGATCGTGATGCCAGTTTCCAGGGTAGCGCTCTTGGTGATTGACGAGCTGGTATCGCCTTTGACGGCATCTTCGGTGTAAGTGACCTTGAGAGGCACGTTCTTGGGCAGCTCGACATTAATAGGCCGGCCGCTAAAAAACTGTAATTGCACGCGGTCGCCTTCCTTAATATAGCCCGTCCCGTCGCCGACCAGGTCAGCCTTCACCTCGAACTGCTCGAAACTCTCCTCGTTCATGAAGAAGAACGTCGACCCGTCATTGTACAGGTACTGCACGGCCTGGGTCGTCACGTCGGCGCTATCCAGCTGTTCGTTGCCCTTGAAGGTCTTCTCTAACACCTTGCCGTCAAGCAAACTCTTAATCCTGACATTGACGATCGAACCGCCCCGCCCCATGACCTTCTGGCTGTAGTCAACCACGCGGAACGGCTCGCCCTCCCATTGGAAGAGCGTGCCTTTCTTAAGATCCGTAATGCTCAAGGCCATGAAACAAAGACCTCGAATTAGTTGGTGGCGACAAACGGCAGCAAGGCGATGTGCCGGGCACGCTTAATAGCGGTGCTCAAACGTCGTTGCTGGCTTTCGGTTAAGCCGGTTTTCTTGCGGGTTTCTATCTGGCCGTAGACGTTAACGTATCGCTGCAGGGTCTTGAAGTCCTTGTAGTCGAAATACGCTACGTCCGTCCGGTGTTTAAAAATCTTTGCCATATTGCTCCTTATTTACTTAAAACGGGATATCGTCCAGGTTGATCGGCTCGTCACCGATATCTTCGATTACGACATCGTCTTTTTTGGGTTTCTTGGATGGTTTGGGTTTGTCGTCAGCTTGGCTGCCGCTATCTGACGGTTCGCTGGAAGATGAAGCCGGAGCGCCACCGTTGCCGCCATCGTTATCACCGCCACCTCGGCTGTCGAGGAAAGTCACGTCGTTGGCCAGGACTTCGACTTTGCTGCGTTTCTGACCGTCCTGCTCCCAAGAACGGGATTGTAAACGTCCCTGTACCAGGCAGCGCCGGCCCTTACTCAGGTATTGGGCTACCCTCTCGGCCAGCGGGCCCCAACAAACGATGTCGATGTAGTCGGTGACTTCCTGCCATTCGCCGCTGGCGTCTTTGTAGGCGCGGTTCAGGGCTAGGCTAAAACTGGTCACGTTCTGGCCGTTCGGCGTCTGGCGCAGTTCCGGGTCACGGGTCAAATTACCCATTAATGTTACTTGGTTTAGGCTTCGTGCCATCTTAGTTCCTCCTTGTTATAAGACATATGTCTCGCTTAGTTGTACACCTACACTAGCTCCGCCCAAATTCGGCGTCAAGCATAGGCGTTTCCGAAATCGTCATATTTAACGATTGTTTAATGTGCGGCGGTTATTCTTCGTCTTTTTCTTTGTCGTCGTCTTTGTCATCGCCGCCGCGGTCACCGCGTTTGGCGGCCTGCTCGGCTTTTTCGACCTTGGCGGCCTCGGCCTTGGCGATAGCCTTGAGGTCCGGTCGGGTGATCAGGAAACGAATGACTTCGTCGGTGATGTTCAGGGTGCTCTCCACTTTCTGAACGCCTTCGCCAGGCAATTCCACGGTGTAAAAAACATACACGGCGTGTTCGTTGCCCTTTATCTTGTAGGCCAGCTTGCGCTTGCCCCAGTTGTCGGCGCTGACCACCTTGCCGCCGTTGTCGGCGACGATTTTCTTAACCCGGTCTTCGGCCTTAGTGAGGTCGACTTCCAAGTCAGGGTGATAGAGCACCGCGATTTCGTACTGATTCAAAACCTTGCTCCTTCCTTCTGGTTAAAGCCCATGCACACAAGAGGTCATGAGCCGAAGTTGATAGTACTTAAACTATAGCTTACTCACCTCTGTTAGTCAAGAGGGTCTACAGACAGCCATTTACAAAAAGTTTAAAAAGTATAATAATTGCTACTCTATGAAAGGCAGGCACGAACGAAACTCCCCAAATCCTGACCAGGGTTTGGCCCGTCGTATAGGCTTAGGTGCCTTGCGAGTATTAGGCGGCGTTACGCCCCGCCGCACTCCCGGTGAAGGCGTGCGGGAAGCAGTCGACTATAGTGAGGCCGCCGCCAAGATTACCGACACCGAGAGAGACGAACGGGGCATGCTATACGCCAGAGCCGGACAGGCTTACATGGGCGCCGATCAGCACGATATGGCTCTAGGCATGTTCGAGAGAGCCCAAGCTGATTTAGAAGTTGGAATACTGGCTCGCCCAACCCAGGAAGTCTATACGAGTCTTGCCAAAACGTACCAAGGCATTGAATTTACTTGTTTGGAGTTAGGCAGGATCCCTCAAGCCTGGGAAGTACATGATAGGGCCGTGGAGCTAGCCGAGGAAATGCGACAACTCTTTGGACTCGAAACCGATTTTTACGAAGGCGGCATGCGCATCACGAGGATGGAAGGCACCTACTAATCCCGGCCGCTTTATTAAGTGGGCTGGTCAGTAGCTAAACGAGGCTGAGGAGAAGGCTGGCCGAGCTGCTGCAATTTAGCTTTGGCGCCTTTGATTAAACCCGCGAAAACCATGTATTCCCTAGCCGATTCCGGGTCACAGAACGGAAACTCTTTACTGGAGGGGGTCTTTTCAACTCCAAGCTCGGCATCTTCCTGCGCATTAAATTCAGCAATTTCCGCGGCTGCCAGGCGGGCCGCTTCATCGGCAGGGATTATGGGGTGCGCCTCAAATGCAGTGCTGGTTTTTGCCCGGACACCGGCGCTGGCTGCTAATACTGGTTCGGCTTCTCGGTCGGCGAGGACCTTTTGGACCGCCGGTGATTTCAATGATACCTCTCGTGTCAACGACAGGCCGTGCTCTTCGCATAAAACATCTTCGGCGACGGTCCTGTTCCACGTGTCAGACTTGGACGGTGTGCGACCGGGCAGGTAGCCATCAGGTGCCGGCCGCTTGGGACGCGGGCGGCCCTGTTTCCGCAGCCGTTGTACGTGTGCACGCGCAGCCGCTATGGCAACCCCTCTATCAAACTGCCTGTCCTCGTGACTGCCAACGCTGTCCCGGGCACGTTCGGTGCGGCCTCGGTGACTACTGAAAACCCAAGTGCCGAAAACGACATGCCGTGCCTCTTCGGTAACCGGCTCGGGCTCTGGTTCTTCGGGCTCAAATGGCTGGGCGTCCGGTTCGTGGACTGCCAAGTTAATCGCTAAGCCCATAGCTTCTGCGCTCTCGCCCTGCCCTTCTTCAGCCGTCTCAAGAGGCAGGAAGATGTCAGTAGCGGAAGCCCCTTTAGCAGTCGGATCATAGGCTTGTGCCTTGAGAATGGCCATTGCGCCCGTAATAGCATCCGGATCGTAATTACCCAATGGGCATACCTTTACAGTATCAGGCTCGTAATAAGCCCCGGT
>DASRLG010000032.1:0-18007 GCA_035648575.1 Candidatus Dormiibacterota bacterium | reverse complement strand
ACCGGCAACGTAGCGCTCGTGGGCAGCAGCCTGGCCAGCAAGAATAATCTTAAAGTCGGTTCGACATTTACGGCCTATAACACATCTATCACGGTGGTCGGTATCTTTGACGCCGGCAACACTTTCTCGAATAACCAAGTCATTATGCCTTTGGCAACGGCTCAAACGCTTTCCGGCCAGGCCGGTGATATTACCAGCGCTACCGTAAACGTCGATTCCATAACCAATGTCAACGGTGTTACCTCGTCGGTTGAAAAAACCCTGGGCAGCGCGGCTGACGTCACCAATGCCGCCGCTACCGCCCAACAGACCGTAGCACCCCTGCAGAACATTCAGACCATTTCGCTCTATAGCTTAGTCGGAGCTGTCGTCGCGGGAGCCGTCATAATCCTGCTGACCATGATAATGATCGTCCGCGAACGCCGGCGTGAAATCGGTGTCCTCAAAGCTATCGGCGCTTCCAGCGCCAAAGTCATGTTCCAGTTCATGACGGAAGCCGTGACCCTAACCGTCTTGGGTGCTGTTATAGGTATAGGGCTCGGTGTCGCGGCCGGCAATCCGATTACCAAGCTTTTGGTCAATAACAGTACTTCTATTACGGCTTCGGCACCGGGCGGCTTTGGGGGCGGCGCGGTCAGGCGTGGTTTTGGGGGCGGCTTCCGTAATAGCTTGTCGTCTATCCACGCTTCGGTTGGCTGGAGCATAATTTTGTACGGCTTTGCCGCGGCGATTATTATCGCGGTTGCGGGCAGCGCCATCGCGTCGTTCTTCATAGCAAAAGTAAGACCAGCGGAAGTCATGAGGGCAGAATAATATGTTAAAAGTAAAAGGACTCAAGAAAATTTTCCAGGCCGGCGACCTGAAAGTGGCAGCCGTCAACGGCGTATCGTTCACGGTACCCGAAGGCCAGTTCGCTTCAATCGTCGGCCGGAGCGGCAGCGGTAAAAGCACGCTGCTTAGCCTGTTAGGGGCTTTGGATAAACCGACCGAGGGCAGTATAGAAATAGACGGTAAGGACATCAGCCAAATGCGCGACCATGAACTCATCCAATACCGCTGCCAGAAGATCGGCTTTGTCTTCCAGGGTTACAATCTGGTGCCCAACCTCACGGCGCTGGAAAACGTGCTCTTGCCGATGGAATTCGCCAAAGTGCCCAAGCAGCAACGCGTCGAGCGGGCTAAACAATTGCTCGATCAGGTCGGTTTGTCGGATGACAAGCAACAGCGCAAGCCCGGCCGCCTGTCAGGCGGCGAGCAGCAACGCGTCGCTATCGCCAGGGCGCTGGCTAATAGACCTAAATTGATCCTGGCCGACGAACCGACCGGCAACCTTGATTCACAAACCGGCAAAATGATCTTCGACCTGCTGCACGGCCTGGCCAAAAGCGAGAATACCACCATAGTCACTGTCACCCACGACTTGGAAATCGCCGGCAAAACCGACAGAACGTTCCGCTTGCAGGACGGAAAGTTTAAGGATAAATAGCCATGGCAAAATCAGAAAAATACGTATCCGGCGAGCAACACCGCGAAATGGCAGCCGCTAATACCGCCAACAATAGCCTTCCCAAGCCAGTCCTGGCCATTATAGCCGCGGTCATGCTTATGGGTTTAAGTTTTTACGGAGGCATCGCTTACCAGAAAGGCAAGCATCCTAATGCTGTCTTAGGTACGGCTGGCGGCTCGGCTGCCACTGGCGGTTTTCGCGGACGCTTAGGCGGCCAACGACCCACGATCGGCCAAGTCACGGCCATCAGCGGTACTAGCATCACGGTTCAAGACACCAACACCAGCGCCAGTACGACCCTAAGCATAACCAGCAGTACTCAAATATCAGACAACGGCCAAACCGTCACCGCCAGCGATATCCAGACTGGGGACACTGTACTGGTCTCGGCAAGTACAACCGACAAAACCCAAGCCGCTCGCATCCTCGTTAACCCCAGCTTCGGTGGCGGTGCCCCTGCGACCACAAACTAACCAGGGTTTCCATTGGGAATAAATGCTGCAAAAATAGCGGCCAGCTTGGTTTTGATAAAGCTACGTTAAACGAAACCAGGTCTGGCGCGTTGACGTTATTGATGGCGTGCTACTATTATTAAGTATGAAGTTGCGAGCTTTTTTGGTTTTGGTGGCCGTGGCGGCTCTGCTGGTCATAGTATTCGCGACCAAGCCGACCGGCACAAGCTACCGGCAAGTGATCGTCGACGTGTCATGGCCAAATTGCGGTAAATTACCAAAGGATGTTTTTGGAACCGGTATCGTCGGCATCAATGGCGGCCTGGATTTTCATCCTAATCCCTGTCTGGCGGATGAATCTACCTGGTTTAGCCATTACGCGGTCTATATGAATACCGGTTATCCGGGCGATGCCCGCGGCCGTAAATTCATGGACTCACCCCGCCGCTGCGGTTTTTCCGAAAGCGCTTGCCTAGCCTATAATTACGGCTTCAACGCCGCCCGCTACTCGATTAAATACGCTAATATGCAAAATGTCCACGCCAATACCTGGTGGCTGGACGTCGAAACTGAAAACAGCTGGACCAGCAATGTTCTGGTCAACCGTCAATTCCTGGAAGGCGCTATAACGGCCATCAGACAACAAGTCCTGGTCCCAACAGTCGGGATTTATTCAGCTCCTCTTCAGTGGAAACAAATCGTAGGCCCCTGGCTGACCAGGCAACCGGTCTGGCTGGCTACTGGCAGCACGAGCCGGACAGACGCCGCCAAAGCCTGCCAAAGCCAATCGTTCACAGGCGGCACTATTCAGCTCACGCAGTATACGCCGAGGCTAGACGAGAATTTCTCCTGCCACGAACAGCAGTAATAACCGCGAATCCTTGCAAAAATAACATCAAAGTTGTATAATTTAGAAAATTAACTATTGATGCGTGGTTGATACATGGGCAAAGTACGAGCGGAATCTACACCTGGACAAGAGCAAACCGGCCAAAAAGTAGCCGGAGCTGCAAGCCGGCTCGTTGGCTTGCTGAGAGGCGATGGGCGTCACGATCTGAGCGCCCAAGCTCATACGATACTGCCGTCCGACGTAAGGTTCGCCATGCAATATCGAGGTGCCCAATTGTCGGCCGGACACGTAGAAAAACTACACATGGGCGGCTTTCCGAGGGCGGCATATTATCTGGCAATGAAAGCTGCCAGCGAACAACATGAAGCCCAGATGAAAATGCTCAACCGACTTGCTGTTTCAGGCTTTGATTATAGCCGTCTGGGGATAGAAGATATACGCATCGGTACGGCGGCCCTGGAGCGAGGGCCAGGACAAGAGCCGGGCACGGTCGGCGGCGAGAAGCTGGGACAATTCTCAAGGCATGGCCCAACTGGCGACGTCGAGTCTTTTGATAAAGTCCTAGACTTCGAGTTAGCTGGCAGACCGGACGCGGCGCTTTTCATAGTAGCCAACTATCCTTTTATAGCGCTCGATGTTATGGCTCGGCACAGCCTTGAAAAAGGCAATAAGCTTGGCATAATTAACCCCGACCACTTAGCTTCATCCGAGTACCCACTTGGTTTCGTAATGGATGGAAGTCCAGCCGGTGTTGAGATTAGCCCGTTTGGCACCGATTTCCGATTACCGCCCGGCACCGTAGTTTTTGACGACGTGGTAAGGGAAGGCCGGACCAAAGAGCGAGTCATGGACTGGGCTGGTAGTGAGGCATCTTTCGCGACCGCGATTAGCCTGCCCAATCTTTAGCTAAGTTCATAACGCAATTGGTGCGCCCGGAGGGATTCGAACCCCCGGCCTTTGGTACCGGAAACCAACGCTCTATCCAGCTGAGCTACGGGCGCTTAACCCAATTTGCTTATCTAGTTTAACACTTTGGGCTATGGTTTCGGGCAATCAGCTGGCGCGGGTGCTTTTAAGGCTTGGTCGAGAGCCTGATTGACGACCGGAATCCAAAGGGCGTAGCCGCGGGCGTCGGGGTGGAACTTATCAGCGGCCAGGAGAGTGGGATCGGCCAGGAAAGCCGCCCGGGTTCTGATGGCAATAGGTGCCAGCGTCAGGTTATTCCGTTTGATTATAGGGCTGAAAGCCGCGTTGACTTGCTTCGTGCGCAATCCCATAAGCTGTTTGAGCGGCCATGGGAAACGGGTAACTGAATCCATGGCCGGAGAGCCGGTCACGACAATGCGGACATCGCAGTTAGCTTGCTTCAGACCGTCAATAATTTGCTGAAGCGACATCTGAATAGAATTACCACTTGTGAAATGGGTGGCGTCGTTAGCGCCGACCGCCAGTAGGACTATGTCGGGTTTGTATTTTATGGCCTGGGGCAGTTGGATGTCCAAAACACTTTTGGCGGTCGCTCCCGAAATGCCGACGTTAACGAATTTTACTTTGTGGTTAGCGGCCAACTGCTCGGCGCTGGCTAGGGCGTAGCTATGGTCATAGTTAGTGCCTTGCCCGATCGAAGTACTGTCGCCCATAACCACGTACGTTAATGCCGGTCCTGAACCAAGCACCTTTGGTCCGCGCGGAATTTCTGGCGCCGAAACAGGCGAGCCATTATATTTAACAATCAAAAATTCGGCTAAAACGAAAAACACGAGAGCCAAAACGACGGCCATCAGTATCAGCATAATGCGTAGTTTCACGTTCTCATCTTAGCAGGAACCGGTTGCCGGCCAATGCTGTAATAGGCGAAACCGGCTTTTCGCATGACGTCGGGTTGGAAAACGTTGCGGCCGTCGAAGACTACCGGCTGCTTGAGGGGTTTGGCGATAAGTCCGAGGTCGGCGGCGATGAATTCCGGCCACTCGGTGGCTATCAGCAGCGCCACGGCCTCGTCGAGAGCGTCGTATTTATCGTCCACGATTTTGACGCTGTTGTTACCTTCGTAATGGGCGCGGACATTATCGCCAGCTTCCGGATCGTAGGCGATGACTTTGGCGCCCTTTTCCAATAAGCGGTCGATAATAACCAGGGCCGGTGCTTCGCGGATATCGTCAGTATTAGGCTTGAAAGCCAGTCCCCATAGGGCAAAAGTTAGGCCGCTGATTTCGCCGTCGAAATGCTTCAACAGCTTTTCGACCAGTACGTTCTGCTGTTGGTCATTAATGGTCATGGCCGCCGCCAGCAGCTTAAATTCATAATCGTGCTCTTCGGACATATGTTTGAGTGCCCGCACGTCCTTAGGGAAACAACTGCCGCCGCAACCGATGCCTGGATAGAGAAATTTATGCCCGATGCGGCTGTCGCTGCCGATAGCCTGGCGCAGCATATCGACGTCGGCGCCCATTCGTTCGCATAACTGGGCCATTTCATTCATGAAACTTATCTTGGTGACCAGGAAAGTATTAGCGGCGTATTTGGCCAGTTCGGCAGTGCGCGGATCCGTGACATAGAGCGGCCGGTCGTCATCGACGAACGGTTCATAAAGCTTGCGCATCACGGCTTCGGCTTCAGGGGAGCTGATACCGACCACTACCCGCTCAGGTTGCATGAAATCCTCGACAGCGTGGCCCTCACGCAGGAACTCAGGGTTGGACACGACATCGAATGAGGTACTGGCCTTGGCGGCTATGGCTTCGCGGACAGCCTCGGCGGTACCGACCGGCACGGTGCTTTTATCAATGACAACGCAGTAGTTTGCCGGCAGGCAATCGCCGAGCGCAGCTGCCACGGACAACACGGCTGACAAGTCAGCCGAACCATCCTCCATCGGCGGTGTCGGCAAGGCCAGGAAAATAACTTCGCTGTCAGCTACGCCTTCGGCCAGACTGGTAGTGAAAGTCAAACGGCCATGCTTCTGGTTCCGCTTCATCAGCTCTTCCAAGCCGGGTTCGTAGATGGGCACTATACCCGCCGTCATATCGGCGACTTTTTGTTCGTTAGTATCAACGCAGACAACCTGGTTGCCGGCCTCAGCCAGGCAGCACCCGGTCACTAACCCGACATAACCGGTCCCGACAATCGCCACTTTCATAAGGTTCTATTATACATGCCAAGCTCGCAGGAACCTTAAAGACGCTCGAAATATTTCCGGGTTAGACGGCGTGCCAAGTAGATTCCAAAACCCTGCCGTCATTCGGCAGGTTGACGCAGCCGGGAATATGGATAGATAAATCACCCTTTCTTCTGCTGGGAACCGCTACTATAGGTTTGCCTACTTTGATTTCCTCGGCACAACAGCCGGCGAAATGGTGATGGAACTTAAGTGTTTCGAGCACGGCTATTTCCCATTTCCCGCCGTCCGCGTCTTCATAAACCTGTTCGGCGCTGCCCCCGGCTTTTTTGGACGGTTTCTTGCGCTCGTGCGTAATACCCGCCAATCTTTCCATGTAGCTAACTACTTTACCTGGAGTAAGAGCCCTGGAGCCGATGTTTCTTAAGACTGTATCAAAGCTTTTAATACCGAGTTTTTCAGCTATGGCCGCGCGGTGCTCTTCTTCCAGTGCGGCCAGCATGCTGGCCTTAAGTCCCCTCGCGCCGAGTTCCCTGACGACTATACGCAGGCCGTTAGCTATGTGCTCCGGCGCGTCTCTTTCACGCTGGGCTTTTCTCAGCGCTTTTTTTGCCCCTCCGGAATTAACTTTTTCTAGCCAGGAATCTTCCCATGTTAAGTTCGTTTTAACCTGGTGGTATTGAATCGTCATGACATCGCCGTACCTAAGTTCGCCGTCAAGCCTGGCGGGCCGCCCCTCTTTCCTGTAAATGGCTTGCGTGGACAAGGCGTGCCGATTGTGGATAGCAAAAGAAAAATCTAGTGCCGTATCGCCTTCATTGAATTGGTAGAGGTGGCCGTCTTTGGAGAAAACCAGCAGCGTACCCGGCTCTAGGCCTTCCAGGCTATTGTCACTGGCTCCACGCCGTCTGCGAATTTCGGTCGCTGCCTCTTCGCGCCAGCCGTATATGCGGGCCGGCCTTGGTAGTTTGGCGCTGAAATGTCTGCCGGGAGTGATTTTGCTAGAGGCATTATAGGTCATGTGGGAGGCGTTAGGATCCGTCTCGGCTTTTTCGTGCATATCACTGGTTCTGATCTGGAATTCAACCCTGGCATCGTTAACGTCCGTTAGGGTCATATGCAGGCTTTGGTAACCGTTCGATTTAGGGTTCGCGATGTAATCCTTGTGCCTGTCAGGTTCCGGCGTGAAACATTGGCCTACTATGTCGGCTACGGCGTAACAGTTTTCTACGGCCCTGGCTTCGTTATCATCCGAATCAACCGTAACGACTATACGCATGCCTAAGAAGTCCGGCAACGCGTAGCTGGGACGGCTGTCCCGCGTGACTTTTCTCCAGACGCTGTAGTAGGCTTTCTTACGGCCGCTGATCTTGAACTTAACATCAGGGTCCAGTTCGTCCTCGAGGATAATTCCCATACCATCCCGGTACTCTTCTACCAGTTCCTCCAAGGCCTCGTCTCCGCCCAAATGAGCGTAGGTTTTCTCTATGGCCTTCTTTTCGTCCGGGTAGAGGCTCTCGAAGCCGGCTTCCTCGATCTCCGTCCTCAGCTCATGCCAACCGGCTATTTCGGCTACGGGCGCCCAAACCAGCAAAGCCTGTTGCGCCAAAACCGTATCACCGCCATTTATAAGCTTTGCCCGCAGTATCTCCCCGAAGACACGCAAGCTATCCATGTCGCCAGCGGCTTCAAGGGCTAACTTCATGTGATTCTCGACCGAAACGCCGTGCTTATAATGTTTGATATCTTCTTCCGGCGGCAGGGCTTTTATGCTGGCTAACCGCCAGAGGGATGATTCCATATCCGGTTCGGCATGGCTGGCTGCCCAGTTATCACCGGTAATGTTGTCCATAGAGTCCGGATCGTCGATAGTGTCGACCAACTCTTGCCAGCACTCATCGCTTAAGCCCTGCACGATTTCCAGTTGCGCGGGGTCGAAGTCAGCCGCAGCGGCCAGCCGTTGGGCTACCTCTGTCTTAATGCCCAGGATTGCATCGGGAAAACCGGCTGTTTCACCGTTGGGTTCTTGTCCTACCATAACTTATTGAATGATTATACAATTGACCGACAGTTATATCAAATTTATGTAATAGCTATATGCTATAGAAGCATGTTTTGCGCCGGCTTACGCTATACTTCTCTAGATGACTAAAACCGGCCACGGGTACACCTACCATATATCTACGAAACGTATCAACACGCCTAAGGCTGTCATCGCCGAACTGGAAAAACTCAACCCCCTGTTAACCGGCAGTGAGCTGTTGCCAGTAAGCTTCTTCAACCGGGCTTATATAATCGTCACCAAAAAGATTAACCAAGCCAACGACGAGGGCCTGTTCCAGCATTCCAAGTTAATGAATGAATTGGAAGTTGCCTTCGCCAAACGCTACTTCGATGCGCTGAACCATTACGCGGTGAAAGGTTTCCTGCCAGACGGCTGGAATAAGGTCAATCGGGGCTGGCTTCACTACAGGCACCCGGCATCACTTTCTCTAATGCTTGGCGCCAACGCCCATATTAACCACGATTTGCTGCGGTCCCTCGAGGAAGTCGTCCGTACACCTGAAAAATTCAGTGAAGACTATTTCAAGGTCAACCAGTTGCTGCTGGAAAGCGCCAGGGCCATCTCGTCCAGCTATTATGAATCCCAGGAACACATCAATTTTCTTAAGAAAAACCTGCGGTCCGTCTATCTGGGCCCGGTTATGCGGTTGATTTTGAGGTGGCGGACGCGGGTTTGGCGCGAACTGCTGGAGACCGCTTCGTGAACGAACCCAGCCAGTATTTATAAACTTCCAGCGAGCCGCTTAACTCCGGGTGAAAAGTCGCCGCCAGGATATTGTCCTGCCGTACCAAAACTGGGTCGCCTTCGTACTCGACCAGAACTTTAACCGGTTTTCCGACCGAACTGATCTTGGGCGCACGGATGAAAGTAAGGGGCAGGGCAGCCGGACCGGATGGCAAAAAAGACCGCCCGGTCACGTCCGAGCTGTCGAGCTGCCGCCCGTAGGAATTGCGTTCAATCGTAATATCTATCAGTTGAAGACTTGACTGGGCCGGATTCGTAACTTCACGCGCTAGGATAATCGCACCGGCGCAGGTGCCGAAAATATTACCGCCACCGCGCGCGAAGTTCTTAATGGCGTCCAACATACCTATCGGCTCGGCCAGCTTTAATAATGCCGTGCTCTCCCCGCCCGGAAGAATAAGACCATCTAACTCTTTTAGCTGCTCCGGCATTCTAACCAACACCGGACGTAACCCAAGCTCTTGCAAACACTTAACATGTAAAGCGACATCACCCTGCAATGCTAAGATGCCGACTACCAGCCGGTCAGAGGCTCTACCAGCCACGATCCTGCATACGCTCTTCTGGCGGCAGGCTGTCCAGGGTTAGACCGACCATCGGTTCGCCGAGACCGCTCGATAGTTTCGCGATAATTTTGGCATCCTCATAATGGGCGGCAGCTTGCACCATGGCGCTGGCTCTTTTGACCGGGTCGCCTGACTTGAAAATACCGCTTCCCACGAATAACGCCTCGGCTCCAAGCTGCATCATCAGGGCGGCGTCAGCCGGTGTCGCAATGCCGCCGGCCGCGAAATTAGGCACCGGTAGCTTGCCAATCTCGGCTACCATCAGGACCAGTTCGAACGGCGCGCCGATCTCCTTGCTGAAGCTCATTAATTCATGCTTGTCCAGTGTCTGCACCAGCTTGATTTGCCGCTGCATGGTTCGCATATGACGGACGGCTTCGACGATGTTACCGGTGCCGGCTTCGCCCTTGGTTCGGATCATGGCCGCGCCTTCGCCGATACGCCGCAAAGCCTCGCCGAGGTCGCGGGCGCCGCAAACGAACGGTACGTCGAAGTCCGCTTTATAAATATGGTTGGCTTCGTCCGCCGGCGTCAGGACTTCGCTCTCATCGATGTAGTCGACTGCCAAGGCCTGCAAGATTTGCGCCTCGGCAAGATGGCCAATGCGAACCTTAGCCATCACCGGAATACTCACGGCCGCCATGATATCTTTGATCATTTGCGGGTCGGACATTCTGGCCACGCCGCCCTGGACCCTGATATCTGCCGGTACGCGTTCCAACGCCATGACCGCGACCGCCCCGGACTCCTCGGCAATCTTGGCCTGCTCGACGTTAACGACGTCCATGATAACGCCGCCTTTAAGCATCTCGGCCAAACCGGTCTTCAACTTCAAACCCGCACTACCTTGTTTCATTAAATATAGTTTAGCAATTATCTGACGGATTGTGGAACTAAGATGCTTTTTTGTAGTCGGTAAAATAATAACCAATAGCGACGAACGGGTGGATTAAAATCATACCTACGATCCACAAAGCCCTTGTGTTGCCGGTAATATTTTTGTTGGTTATCGCGCTTATCAGCATAGCTATCTCAAAAACAAAAATCGCCAATAACACGATGATAACAGCAATTTCAGGAACGCCCGACAAACCAAAAAAAGCAAACTTATTAAACATATAGCAAGTATAGCACCCGACAATTATGCATATGGTACGCCCGGACGGATTCGAACCGCCGACCCTCTGTTCCGAAGACAGATGCTCTAATCCACTGAGCTACGGGCGCCTATCTGTCGTATACTGATCTTATCAGAGAAGTCTAGGAGGCGGTAGTGACGATCAGGAATCTTCAGGAAGCGGAGGCGGCGTTGTTGCCCTATGTGCCGGCCGTAAAGAGGTTGACTGGCAAGCATACCACGCTGGATAGGATCCGGCCCCTAATGGATTTGCTCGGTAATCCGCAAAACAGCCTCAAGGTCGTACATATCGCCGGTACCAGCGGCAAAACTTCGACGGCTTACTACATGGCTGCTTTGCTGGCTGCGGCAGGTAAGCATGTTGGCCTGACAGTCTCGCCGCACGTGGACAGCATCACGGAACGTATCCAAATCGACGGCCAGCCGATCTCGGAAACTGATTTTTGCGACGAACTCGGCACTTTCCTGGAGATATTAAAAAGGGCAGGGCAGAAGCCGTCGTATTTCGAACTGCTCTACGCTTTCGCGCTCTGGGTCCTGGCTCGCCGCAATGTCGATTACGCCGTAATTGAAACCGGTGTCGGCGGCCTGCACGACGCCACTAACGTCGCCAATCGTGCCGATAAAGTCTGCGCTATTACCGATATAGGCCTGGATCACACGCATCTGCTTGGCAGCACCCTCCCTGAAATAGCTGCCCAAAAAATCGGCATTGTCCACGAGGGCAACCAAGTCTTTATGTACGAGCAAGCTGGCGATATTATGGCGGTCGTCAGGCAGTGGACCGACCAACATCACGCGCCACTGCACGTAGTCGACGGCCAGGCCGAAAGCGATGATTCGGAGACCATGCCTGATTACCAACGGCGCAATTGGCAGCTAGCATACGAAGTTTACGGGTACCTGCGAGAACGAGATGCTTTACAACACTTAACAAGTCAAGTATTAGCTAAGACCAGACAAATCCGCATTCCCGGCCGCATGGATATCCGGCAGATTAACGGCAAAACCATCATCATGGACGGCGCTCACAACGCGCAGAAAATGGCTGCTTTTATCGATAGCTTCCGGCGGCTCTACCCGGACGTTAAGCCGCCGCTAATGATGGCTCTCAAGGAAGGTAAAGAGTACCAGAAAGTGGTTCCGCTGCTTGCCGCTGTAGCCAGCCGAGTCATCTTAACTACTTTCAGTACATCACAGGACCTGCCCGTTAAATCAACCAATCCCGAAGTACTGGCCGAAGCTTTTCGCACTGCCGGCTTCACGAATATTGAAACCATAACTGGTCACCAGGCGGCTTTCCGAGCGTTGATGGCGACTCCAGACGAAGTCTGCCTTATCACCGGCTCGTTTTACTTACTGAGTCAAATAAGAAATAATGAGCACTTAGATGATTAGACTAATCGTTGCCGTCGACCGCAAACTTGGCCTGGCCAAACGGGGTTTTCAACCCTGGTACATTCCAGACGATGAACAATACTTCGCGGAGAAGACCAAGAGTTACGGCGGCCATGTCCTGATCGGCAAGACGACTTTCCAAACGTTCAAGCACGGCTCATTAACAGGCCGCCAAAACTACGTATTAACTCATTCGACAGATCCAATCGAAGGGGTGACCGTGGTCCACGACCTGAACGAATTTCTGGAGGGCTTCCGGGACAAAGACCTCTGGATAGTCGGCGGCGCCAAGGTTTTCGCCGAAGTCATGCAAGCCGGCAAGGCCGACGAACTCTACATCACCCGCATCGACGCCGATTTCGGCTGCGACCAGTTTTTCCCGGCCTACGAACAAGGCTTCAAGCTAGCCGACCGAACCGAACCCCAGGAACAAAACGGCTTCACTTTCACGTACGCCCGCTACACGAAGAAAGCTTAAAACAATAATCCTGTCGCGCTAGCCTATGCCGATAGATCCGTCTATCGCCCGGCGAGAATAACTAATCCAACTGTACCCATAGCTGCCGCTACTACTTTGACTCGCAGCCACTGCTTTTCACGCAGGAAAACGTAGGCCGCCAGAACCACCATAACCGGTAGAAAACCGGTAAAAGCACCCACGATCGCGGCGTTCTTACTTAGGTATAAGGCTGCCACGAAGGCCATGCCCTTCAGCGACTTAGACAGTGATAGAGCTAGGACTTCTGGACCGTACCGGCGGTTGATAACTTGTTTTATGTGCTTGCGGTACGGCCAGGCGAAAACAGTCATCCAGAATGTTTGCAAGCCCACTCCGTAGACCAGGTATGTGCCATAGCCGAGGCGGCTGAGCATCCAGGTTTCGTACACCGTATCCGCGCCTAACAATACGACCGATAACAAGGCCAGCATGATCCCCGTCCTGGTGCTCCTGGAACCACGGTCATACGTTACGATTGACACGAACAAAGCCGAGAAAACAATGATAAGCGCCCCCGCAAACTGATGCGGCGTTAATCTCTCAGATAAAAGTATAGCGGCCAGTCCGATCGTGAGAACCGGCCCGAGGTTGTTGAGGATACCGAACAAACCGGCATCAACGTCTTTGCTGGCCCGGAAAGCTAATATGTTGGTCAGGGGGAAAGTAGTGGCCACGACTATCATAACGATTGCGTTAAACCAACCAACATTCAGATGAAAACCAGCTATCGAAGCTATAACCAAGGCGAGCGGATAATGAATACCCAAGAAGAAAAACCCGTTAACCAGTTGGTTGTGCTCAGGAATAACCTGGCCGAGCCGCCGCTGCAGCAGAGCAACTACCGTACCAAGCAGCAAGAAGCAAATGAGGAAGAATTGCCAGGTCATTTAAGTTAAAGTGTTTTTGTCCATTGACTCTAATATACCAAGCTTCCCAAGCTGCCAGGGCATTAATAGCGTCATGCGATAGACTGGAAGTATGAAAGACGTACTGGCCGTTATCGCGTCATTTATCGCCATCGGCGGCAACGTGCCTTATTTGCGGGACGCCTTCCGCAAGCGCGTGAAGCCGCATCCGTATACCTGGCTGGTTTGGACAATCGTGTCGGGTATTACTTTTTTCGGCCAATTGGAGAAGGGGGCCGGTATAGGTGCCATGCCCGCGGGGGTCGCCGAAGTTTTTACCATAATTATATTTTTATTTTCACTCCAGTACGGCTTCAAATACGTTAAGAGAAGCGACAAGTACTTCCTGGCGGCCGCTTTGCTGGGCCTGATCCCATGGATTGTCAGCGATAATCCTACGGTGTCGGTTATTATCGCGGTCTCAATTGACCTGATAGCCTTTGTCCCGACCATTCGCAAAACCTGGCAGCACCCCAAGACCGAGACGCCCGTTCTCTACGGCGCTAACGTCATCAGGCACGTCCTGACGCTTTTTTCGCTCCAGGCCTACAATATCGCGACGACCCTGCACTCGATCGCCATGATCGTTACTAACACTATAATGACGGGGATTATCGTGTTGAAGAAAAGCTCCTCAAAAAGCACTGCCCCAAATAAAGTTAATTAAAACCTTACCCGTACCGATCACCAGACCGATCCCGGCCGCGCCGACCGACAGGCCCAAAATAAATAAGACAAAATCATCCAGGATTATCGCCAGCGATATAAGCACCACCCCTAATGACGGAAGCGTGTCCAAGCCCGAAAACGGCGGCGCCAAAAAAGCGAAGAGAGCTAATATGAAAACCAACAAACCGGTTATTCGAATAGCGATATTGTTCTCAAACACGCCGCGCAGCCTGGCCTGGGAGAATCTTTCGACTTTGCCCATGGCCTTGATTAGGAATGGCAAAGTGGAGCTTATTAACTTTTTCGGTAATTTTAAATTTCTCCATTTTTTCGGCAGCCACACTTGCTTTACGCCGGCAACTAACTCGAGAGATAGCAGCATGGCGATAATCTCGAAAACATGGGTTACGCCTCCGGTGGGCAAGGGCAGAGCCGGTATAGCCATCAGCACCAAGAGAAGCACCTCGAAACTTTTCTCGGCGAAGTGGTCAATCAAACCCTGCAGGGTCTTAGGCTTACCGCTTATAAGCCATACATGGAGCCGTCGGCTAAAAGGTTGGCTAGGCATTTGACCTCATCCTAACATACGACCTCTAACCTATTTAAGTATTGGAAATAATACGACTAGCGCCAGCAGGAAACTTGATACCATTTCTCCGGTACGCACGTTTTCTTTCAGGATGAAATAACCGGAGAAATAGCGCAGGAACGGACCGAGCAGCATGAGCAACATGGTCAGCACTACCCCAAGCTCACGTATGGCGTATATGCTGGCGACGGCTCCTACGGAGTAGACAATACCTGACAGAAACGCGTAACCGAACTTTTTCGAAGAAGGCTTAGGTATGTTTCTAGGGTGGAAGAAAATACTCGATAAGACCAGGACCGAAACTACTCGCAGCAGCGCGATATAAAAAGGTGATAAATGAATCAGCGTCACCTTATACATGCTAGGCAGCATTGCCTCAAAGCAGATGGCTAGCAGTAAACACGACATGCCCTTTTTTTGCAGCCGGCGCAGTTTCCGGCGATGAGTGCCGTAATAAACAATAACCGCGCCAAGCACGAAAGCCAGTAAAAAACCCGGTTTACGTTCGGCCGGGAACAGGGCGTAGCCAATTAGTCCGGCTATGATTGGTTCAAAATCCAATAAAGGTTCCCGCAAAGAAAGGTCATCGGCTTTTAGGCTGAGGACATCGAAGACGTTACTGCCGAATGAAGCCAATGCGATCAGTGCTACCAAGCCGACGGTAATAAGCGCGAAATGCGGCAGTGGCGGCTTAACGAAGAAGAAAAATAGTAACAGCGCTACGGCCATGGCGAAGAATTCCAGGAGATTCATTTGCCGGGCGGCAATCCGGGTTCTTCTAAAATTTAGTTTGTCTATTGTTTTGCCCGTACTCTCCGCGAAAATAGAGAGCAACAGGTACAGGAAGCCCATACGCATATGGTATCAAACGGCAACACCAAAACATAACCGACTACGCCTGTTAAACTTGTAGCATGGGAAAAGTAGTCGCCCTTGGTGGCGGAGTGTTTATGGGCGACAGGCAAGACCAATGGCCGGTTAAAATGCGCCCCATACACGAAGAGATACTGGCCCTTAGCGGCAGTCAGCATCCAAAGGTGCTTTATATCCCAACTGCCGCGGATGACCTAGAAGAACGTATCAAGGGCTTTCGTAGGTATTACGCCGGACTGGGCTGCGAAGTCGACGTGCTGCGTTTGCTTGACGAACGCCCCGGCCCGGCCGAGATAACATCAAAAATAGCATCAGCCGACATTATCTACGTGACTGGCGGCAACACCCACCGCATGATAGCTACCTGGAAAAGATACGGTGTCGACATGTTGCTTAAACAGGCCTACGCGCAAGGCACGGTCATGGCAGGTCATAGCGCCGGCGCTATTTGCTGGTTTAACTACGGCTGTTCAGATTCGTTTTATAAGCAAAAACCGTTCAGGGTCACGGCGCTCGGTATTATCAATGGTTTGCTTTGCCCGCACTATGATTCGGAATCGGTTCGCCAGCCGGCTTTAAAGAAAATTATGAAGAGAACGAATGGCATGGTCGCTATCGCCCTGGACGAATACGCGGCCTTGGAGGTAGTAGACGGCCGCTACCGGTTCTTGACTGCCGATCCAAGCGCTAAAACCCGGCGTGCCAAGTGGAAAGCCGGCAAATACATTGTCGAGGAACTTAAACCAAGCAAAGAATTCCAGGACTTAAAAGGGCTACTCCAGCCATAAATCAAAGTCATAGCAAAAACGGCCCGCAGGCCGTTTAAGTAACAGGCAGGCTGTTGGATTACATCGGCAGCGCTTCGTAGACGCAGACCGCACCGTCTTTTGCCGACATCAGCGGGCAGCCTTTGGCCAGCTCGGTCGCCTCGTCCATGCTGTCAGCCGTGACGATGGAGTAGCCGGTAGCCGGCTTATCCTGGACCGGCATAACGCCCCCTTGGTGAACGGCCTGGCCGCCTTCGCCAAACGGGTTACCGCCGTCAACCAGCTTGTCGCCAAGCTCGCCGAACCACTTGCCCCATTCTTCGGCGCTGCCGCCGTCAGACGAACCGCCGGCGTAGTAGATGTATACGTATTTCCCCATTATGTTATATCTCCTCTCGGCTCAGTTACGAGCCATTAATTATTAACAACCTATGACAGCTTCCAGAACTCATTCCTGCATCCTGGAAATATAATTTTCTAGCGTGGCTTCGGCATTGCCCCACGCCGTGTGGTATTGCGTGATCCAGTTCTGGGCCAGGCTAAAAGTACTGCTATTAAGGGCGACGAAGTTAGTCCGGCCGGCTTTTTTGCGAATAATGAGCTTGGCGTCCTCGAGAGTGCGGATATGTTTATGAATAGCCGGCAAAGATAGTTCTTGGCGGCGGGCCAGTTGTCCGACGGTGGCGGGACTAAACGATAAATCATGGATAATACCCCGGCGTTTCTGGTTTGCCAGAGCATCAAGCACTGTGTCCAACTGGGGCGAATCGAAAGGAGTATTCATAATAGTTAACCTATAAGTTAACTTTATCGAATAAACCGGATCGCGTCAATAACTAGGATTGTGGATAACTAGATACTATAATCGTTCATATGATAAGGGCTGTGAGTTTAGACGTCGGCGAGACCGTAGTCAATGAGACCCGGGAATACGGCGCATGGGCGGATTGGCTGGATGTGCCACGGCATACGTTCTCGGCGGTATTCGGGGCTGTCATTGCCTGCGGCGGGGATTATCGGGAGACCTTTCAGTTCTTCCGGCCTGGCTTTAACCTTGATGAAGAGCGGCAGAAGCGGGCTGATGCCGGAGAGGGTGAGGCCTTCGGCGAGGAAGATTTATACCCTGACGCGAGACCCGGGATGGAAGCCATGTCGTTAAGCGATGTCAAAGTCGGCCTGGCCGGTAACCAAACCGCGACGGCCGAAGGTATTTTGCGCGGTCTCGACCTGCCGGTTGATAGTATCGGTACGTCTGCGAGCTGGGGAGTCGAAAAACCCTCGCCGGCTTTCTTCGAGCGGGTCGTAGAAGAAATGGGTTACGCGCCAGCCGAAACCTTATACGTCGGAGACAGGCTAGATAATGATATTCTGCCTGCCCAGGAAGCCGGTTTGCAGACGGCGTTTATCCGCCGTGGGCCGTGGGGACATATTCTTGACACGCCAGCCGCCAGCCGTTGCCTGTTCAGGGTAGCCAACCTGACCGAACTGGCAACATTGGTCGAACAGCACAACCAAGCCGCCTAATTAAAATTCCTCGCGCAAGGATAATAATCACTACTTTGATGTCCGATAACCGCTAGTATGTTAAGCCTGATCGTGCCAAGATGAGGGCATGCCAAGCGGACTCAATAGGGGCATTCTGTATCATGCCGTGCTGAAAAGGGATAAAAAATATGACGGCATATTTTATTTCGCGGCAAAAACCAGCGGGGTATATTGTCGTCCGTCTTGCGCCGTTCAACGTCCGTCGCAGGAAAGCTACTCCTTCTTCGCTAGCGTTGGGGAAGCACAAACACAGGGCTATAAGGCCTGTAAGCACTGCCATCCGAGCAGGTTAAAGAACGGTTTGTCGATAGAGATACTTGAC
>DASRLG010000031.1:0-4063 GCA_035648575.1 Candidatus Dormiibacterota bacterium | reverse complement strand
CTGCTAAAATAATCATCTTCTCGGTGGCCGGCAACTGGATGCAAGCCGGCGTGCAAGCCCGACAGGGGTTGCAGACCGTTTACCCTGATTTTGATAGAGATCCGGCAAACCGCCAACTCTGGATCAAAAGTGATTCTTTTCCCCTAGGCCTGACTGGTGAAGAGCCAAAGGCTACTCACCAGAATCCATTTAGCGCCATTGGCAACATCCTAAGAGGCGTTAAGTTGCTTGACGAAGTGTCTGCCGAATAAGTTATAGTTAACCCGTGGGTTACAAAAAGAAAAGCCTGGCGGCGCTGGCAGTTGGTGCCTTGGGGGTAGTATTTGGTGATATAGGCACCAGCCCTTTGTATGCTTTGCATGCCGTTTTCGGTCCGGTGGGGCAGCGGCTGGCGATTGACCGGACGAACGTTTACGGCATTATTTCGCTGGTGATCTGGTCGGTCATGCTGGTCGTTTCGATAAAATTCGTCGGTTTTATCATGCGGGCCGATAACAAGGGCGAGGGCGGCATTATGGCGCTGGTTTCGCTGGTCAAAAGCGGCGGTTTGGATAAGCGCCGCAAGTACCTGTTTATTTTTCTGGGGCTGATTGGCGTGGCCCTGTTCTATGGCGATAGCGCCATTACGCCGGCTATATCCGTCCTGTCGGCCGTCGAGGGCCTGAAGGTCGTTACGCCTAATCTCGATTCGCTGATATTACCGGTGACATTTGTTATTCTGTCGGGACTGTTCTGGATACAAAAGTATGGCACGAATTTCATTGGACGGCTGTTCGGGCCGGTCATGCTGGTGTGGTTCGCGGTTATAGCCCTCGGCGGCGGTGGACAGATCTGGCAGCATCCTGGGATTCTGATGGCCTTGTCGCCGCTGCAGGCTATAACTTTCTTCATTGACCAGCCGTTAATGGCTTTTATATCTATGGGAGCGGTCGTGCTGGCTATCACCGGGGCTGAGGCCCTGTACGCCGACCTGGGTCACTTCGGCCGGCCGCCGATTGCCAGGGCCTGGTTCTGGGTGGTTTTCCCGGCGCTGACGTTGTGCTACATGGGGCAGGGCGCTTTGCTGCTGCATGACCCGGCGGCCATGGCCAACCCTTTTATTTTGCTGTTTCCACCGGCCGTGCGTTTTTCGGTCGTGTTGCTGGCCACTCTCGCGACGTTAATCGCTTCGCAATCGGTTATTTCAGGTGCTTTTTCGTTGACGCGCCAGGCCGTGCAGCTGGATTTTTTGCCCAAGATGCTGGTTCGGCACACTTCGGACCACGAAATCGGCCAGGTTTATATGCCGTTCGTGAACCTGGCTTTGTTCATAGCCGTCAGCCTATTGGTTTTCGCGTTTGGATCATCTGTTAAACTGGCCAGCGCGTATGGCGTGGCCGTTAGCGGCACACTGGCTATAGATACGATACTGTTCATCGTCGTCGTACGTGATCTCTGGCAAAAATCGAAGCGTTATGTGGTGCTGCTCGGTATCGCCTTCGTGCCGGTTGACCTGCTGTTCGTGTCGTCGAACTTGTCCAAGATCAAGCACGGCGGCTGGTTCCCGCTGGCGCTGGCAGCCGTCATTTTGCTGCTGATTGATACCTGGAGACGCGGCCAGAAAGTCATCAAACAAGAGCGCAAGATCATGGAAGGGTCGCTGCAGGCTTTCGTCGATCGGATTCGTAATATGGAGCCGCCGCTCAAACGCATACCCGGCGAAGCCGTTTACATCAGCCATCACCCGGACCAGGCGCCGCTGGCATTGCATGCTACCGTCGACGAACTTCATGAATTAAGCGAAAAAGTCGTGCTGGTAACGGTCAAGATTACCGATTCGGCCCACGTGCCCGAGACGGAAAGGGCGGTTTTCGACAGCTTACGATACAAAGACGACGGCATAAGCCACCTTACCTTGTATTACGGCTTCCATGATTCGCCCAATATCCCTAGGACCCTGGCGGCCCTGCGCCATACTAGCTCGGAGCTTAACTTTGATCCTGACGAGGCGGCCTACTTCATATCACTTAGCCGGGTGGTTAAGACTAAACGTGGCAACTTAGCTAATTGGCGCAAGTCCTTGTACTCCTTGATGTCCCGTAACGCCCTCAGTACTACCGATTATTACAAGCTGCCGATTGAACGCACTATGGAAATGCACTCGTTAATTAAATTATGAGCCGAAGATGAAATCAACCAAGTCCGAATTACGGCAGGCGCTCAAAAAGGCCCGGCTGGAAATGCTTCCGGAATATCATCAGCACGCCAGCGCAGCGATTGTTAAGCGGCTCAAAGAGCTAATTGATTGGTCAGCAGTTGAAACCGTCCACTATTTCGAGCCAATTCGCGAATTACTCGAAGTGGATATTTCGCCGCTGGTAACATTCCTGGAAGACAATTATCCTCGTGTACAGCTGTTCGCGCCGCGCCTGATCGGCGGGGTTTGGCAAATGGTATCGATCAAAGACAAGTCCGCACCAACCAGTTTCGACGTCATCATCGTGCCGATGCTGGGTTTCGACAAAGAGCTAAATAGAATCGGCTACGGCGGCGGTTATTACGACAAATTCCTGGCCGCCCAGCCGCGGGCCAAAAAAGTTGGCACCTGTTTCGAAACCGGCAAAACCGCCCAAATTCCTACCGAACCCCATGACATCGCGCTCGATGTAATCGTTACTGAGGAAGCGGTTTACACGAAGTAGAGCAGGACAATGCCCAATATTATGAGGGCGCTGCCCAGGATCTTTTTGGTCATGTTATCTCTCTCGTTCAGGAATAAATAGCCGCCGATCAGGGTAAAGATCATCGAGCTTTGCGTTACCGGGATGACTTTTGAGGCTTCGCCTTTGCCCAGAGCCGCGAAGTACACGAATTCAAAAACTGAGAATATAACCGCGGCCAGCAACAACTGGTTGCGAACTTTACCCGTAATGATCGGGCGGATATTTTCGCGCCTAATAACCGACATTCCGGCGGCTAAAATACCGGAAACGATCAGGCTGACCGAGGCCAGGAAAGCGGTCGATACGGTGTTAGTGTCGGCCTTTATAGCCAAAGACGCCAGGGAAATAGCAATAACGCTGAGCAAAGCGTATACGTAACCGACGTTGGTTTTTATCCTCGTTTTTTCCAGCAGGGTAATAAGAACGCCGACGATGATTAAGGCTACGGCGCAAGCTTTACTGATCGTCAGCGATTCGCTGAAGAGCAAATAGCCGCCGAACAACACAATAATGTGCCGGAACTGCCCGATAATCTGGAAAAGCGAGGCTTCAATCTTGTTCAACGACAGGAAACCGTAAAAATCCGCGAAAAATATCAATATTACGGCCGCCAGCAAGATCAGCCAGTGCCTATAATCGTGCGGTAACTGGAGGTTAATGAAGGCGAAAGGCAGCAATAGGATACCGGCAACCAGTTCGTGGATTGCCATGAAAGCGATCGGATTGGTGCCTTTGGAGAGAATCGACCGTACCATCATCCGGTTAGTCGCGAATAATAGTCCGGACAAAAGGGCTAGGATAAACCACATACCCAAAGTATAGCCCACGCCTAGCGGTACGAATAATTACCGCCCGGGGTGGAGCTGGCCCGCCAATGGGCTTCGCCTAAAAGCCCGCCTAAAACCCTCTATGACATCGGCCGCTGCTTTTTCCGCCAAGTCTTTAGCCGGCTTCTGGGATTCACGGCCTAACACGTGGTCTAATAGGGTTCTACTCCTGCTTGGATCAAATGATACGGTGCCCTGCAGAATGCGCGGTCCGTCGGTAGCCGGCATAGGTAATTGAGCTCCCAGTTCTGCCGGAATCATGGCCGCGGCGGCTGACAGAACACCTCTTAACGATACTTCCCGGCTTGTTTCGCCATTTAACTTCTCGGTGATTTCCAAAATACCGCCCGCTTCTAGGGCATACATCGCGTCGTACACGATCGATCTTCGTCCTGGTATGCCATTTATACGCATTTCGTGAGCATCCGGGGAACTTAACCCCATAATATCCAAAGAGGCACCGGCTGCGACCCGGTGTATTTCTTTCGGCAAGCCCGAAACCATAACATCTACCATATATGTATATTATAAATT